>CAZEWB010000787.1:0-2266 GCA_964515655.1 uncultured Bacteroidales bacterium | reverse complement strand
TATATCGTATTGCTGCGAAATAAAGTCTTTTACATTCTGTCCCTTTGGCTTTCCGAAATAATTAAAGTCCTTCTGGCAGAAAAAATTGAAACCGGTATAAGTTTTATAATAATTGTCGATCTTTTCCTTATCAGCATAACCAAGGCCTTCGGTCTTTATCTTTATTTGTCCGAGATATGCGAGGAGCGTTTTTGCTTCGGAATACACGGCGGTATCGGAAGCGTTAAATAAAATTGCGGCAGATTTTGCAGAGCGGAAATTATGGAAGCGTTTGTTGCGTACGTTGCCCTTTTTACGCTGATTGATGAATATTTTAGAAAGGAAATTTTTCAAAACAAATTTTTACAAAAGTACGAATTTTGGTTAAAAAGACACTAATCTCACGAGAAAGACACGGATTTCACGAATTATCACTAAAAACACTCATATTAGTATTAAAAGTGTGGGAAGTCAGGAGCACGAAGCGCGAAGTTGAGGAGGGCATGGGCGGTGGGCATTGCCTACTGTCAATTGCCTACTGCCAACTCCCGGCCTCGTGCTTCCCACACTTTAATAATCCGTGTAAATTAGTGTAATCCGTGTCTAAAAAAATGTTCAATAATTCAATTTGTAATCTCACCCTAATTTTCCAGCAATTTCATCAGGTCCTCTTCACTAATAACAGGGACTTTCAGTTTCTGAGCTTTAGCCATTTTATCGGGCCCGGGATTACTTCCGGCCAGCAGGTATGATGTTTTTGATGAAACTGAAGTCACATTCTTACCACCGTTTTTTTCGATTATTGCTTTTATCTCATTGCGTGAAACAGAGAATACTCCTGACACTACAATGGTTTTGCCTGAAAGTTTATCTGAATGCATCACTTTATGAGTTTCATCAGCCTGCATTTTCAGGCCGGCCTTTTTAAGTTTATCAAGTATAATAATGTGTTTCAGATCCCCGAAGTGCTGAATCAAAGAGTCGGCTATCCTGTCTCCTATCTCGTCAACTTCCAGCAGTTGCTCCCTGCTTGCATTCTGCAATTTTTCGATTGATGGAAATGCTTCGGAAAGTTTTTTTGCACTTACTTCTCCCACAAATCTAATCCCAAGGCCAAAAAGGACTCTGTGAAAGGGGACTTCTTTCGATTTTTCTATTCCATCAAGGAGGTTCTGCGCAGATTTCTGTGCAAGCCTTTCCAGTGGAAGCAATTGATCAAGCGTGATAGAATATATATCGCCGATATCCGAAATAATCCCGTTCTTAAAAAGCATTTCAGCTGTCTCATCTCCCAGCCCTTCAATATCCATTGCTTTTCGTCCGGCAAAATGGATTATCTTTCCTACTATCTGGGGAGGGCAGCCGTCGTCGTTAGGACAATAGTGAGCAGCTTCGCCTTCATTACGAACAAGCGTTGTTTTACATTCCGGGCATTTAGTAATAAATATTAGCGGAACAGAATCTGCCTGCCTTTTTGCAATATCCACTCCTGTTATTTTCGGAATTATTTCTCCGCCTTTTTCAACGATCACAGTATCACCGATCCGCAGATCCAGCAAAGCGATCTGATCGGCATTATGAAGAGAGGCACGTCTAACTGTCGTTCCCGCTAAAAGAACGGGTTCTAGATTAGCAACAGGAGTAATAGCGCCGGTACGGCCAACCTGAAAACTGACCGAAAGCAGTTTTGTCCTTGCCTGCTCGGCCTGGAATTTATATGCAATTGCCCAGCGTGGACTTTTTGCTGTAAAACCTGCCTGTTTCTGATGTCTGAAAGAATTAATTTTCACAACTACACCATCAGTATCAAATGGAAGTTTTTCACGTTCCTTGTCCCAGTGATTTATAAAATCAATAACTTCTTCGTGTGTATTGCAAAGGCGGATATATTCGGGAACATTAAAGCCCCACTCTTTTGCCATCATCAGGTTTTCGTACTGAGAAGACTTTAGCGGACTATCGCTGTACAGAAAATAGAGAAAGCACGAAAGTTTTCTTTCGGCGACAGTCTTCGGGTCGAGTGTCTTTAATGTGCCGGCAGCAGCATTCCTGGGATTTGCAAAAAGTTGTTCACCCTGCTCTGCTCTTTTGCGGTTAAGTTCATCAAAAACTTTTCTGAACATTATAATCTCACCCCTTATTATAAACTCATCAGGCAGGTCGCTTCTGTTCAAATGCCAGGGAATAGATGAAATAGTCTTTACATTATTAATAACATTATCGCCCACAGAACCATCACCACGAGTTAAAGCGTAGTCCAGCCGCCCTTTTTTATAACATAAACTTA
>CAZEWB010000786.1:1546-2266 GCA_964515655.1 uncultured Bacteroidales bacterium | reverse complement strand
CATCGCCCATCTCCCAGAGAACCTCGCCTGAATAAAGCGAGAGGTTAAAGTAACCCATTGCTTTTTCCATATCGCCTTTACCTGCATAATAAACACCCTTAGAATTCAACGCGGCAGAGTAAAGCGACTTATACCGGAATCCCTTTTCTCCAAGAGAATATGAAAGTTTTTCAGCATTTGTATAATAGATCAACTGACTGTCGGGATTCTGTATCTCATAAGCATCGCCTGCTTCGAGCATAAGACGGATCTGAATACTGTCGGTTTTTTCGTTCTTCAGCAGATTCGAAAGGCTGTCTGTTTTACTTGCCATGGCAGTAAATACAGAGAAAACAGCCAGTATAAGGACAAATATTTTCAACCTGAAATATTATAGTGCAATAATAATAAATGTTTTGGAAATATCATGTAAGTTGACAGTAAACTTTGTATCAAAACAATAACTAAAATGAAATTATCTGTGGTCATCTGTGCCCTCTTCCCCATGACGGGGCGACTAAGCGGGGTGTGTGTGATGGAAAGTCACCCCGTCAATAATGCCCGAACCCCTGCCAACGCTTATTGACGGGGTGACGCCCCGCTCCTGCCTCCACAGTCGCCCTGTCATTTGCCGCGCGCTTGTCCGGTCATTTGCCACACACTTAAACGAAATGTATTTTTTTTAAGCGCTTTTCTTTACTTTTGGTTCTTGTAAAAAACAACCCAAACACACCCAACACA
>CAZEWB010000786.1:0-1493 GCA_964515655.1 uncultured Bacteroidales bacterium | reverse complement strand
TGTCTTGTGTCGTCCTTGTAAAAATTGAATTGAGAACTTAGTGATTATGAATGATTGCGTTAAAACGGACTTTCTTGTAATAGGCTCTGGTATTGCCGGGCTTACTTATGCGCTTAAGGTTGCAGAGAAAGGGAAAACAGTAATTGCCACTAAAAGCATACTGAACGAAAGCAATACAAATCTGGCTCAGGGCGGGATCGCCGCCGTTTCGCGCCGGAGTGATTCTCCCGAAAAACATTGTGAGGATACAATAAAAGCAGGTCGCGGCTTATGTGATCCGGAAGTTGTTAAAGTGGTCGTTTCCGAAGGTCCGGGGCTGATAAAGGAACTTATCGAATGGGGTGTGCTTTTCGACCGTAACAACGATGGCTCATTCAACCTTGGCCGCGAAGGGGGACATACCGAAAACCGCATATATCACTATAAGGACAAAACAGGCGCTGAAATACAGAGAGCCCTTATACACAGAGTGCTTCAGCATCCAAATATTACTGTACTGGAAAATACTTTTGCAATTGACCTTATCACACGGCATCATTTGGGTGAAATTGTAACACGTCGTAAGGGTAATATTGAATGTTACGGCGGATATTTTCTCGACAATAAAACCGGACACATATTTCATATTCTTTCAAAAACAACAATGATCGCTACGGGAGGCATGGGCAATCTGTATATGGCTACTACGAATCCTCCTATTGCTACCGGCGACGGAATTGCAATGGCATACAGGGCAAAGGGCGTAATAGAGAATATGGAGTTTGTGCAATTCCACCCGACCTCGTTATATAATCCTCTTGAAAGGCCGTCGTTCCTGATCACTGAAGCTATGAGAGGCAGGGGAGCGTTACTAAAAAGAAAAGACGGTACCGAATTCATGACAGGTTACGACGAAAGAGGTTCGATGGCGCCGCGGGACATTGTTGCAAGGGCAATTGACCATGAACTGAAAAAGACCGGCGACGATTTCGTATATCTTTATACTGAACATATCGGGGCCGAAATTCTTATAAATGAATTCCCAAATATTTACAAAAAATGCCTTTCGTTAAATATTGATATCACAAAGAACCCGGTCCCTGTTGTGCCGGCAGCCCATTACATGTGCGGGGGAATTAAGGTCGATCTTAACGGCCAAAGCAGTATCAGCAGGCTTTATACCGCAGGGGAATGTGCGTCAACAGGTCTTCACGGAGCCAACCGTCTTGCCTCGAACTCGCTTGTCGAAGCTCTTGTTTTTGCCGACCGCGCTTCGAAACACAGCATTGAGAATTCTGAAAAATATTCACTGAACGAAAAAGTGCCTGCATGGAATGAACATGGAGTTACGCAACCTCACGAAAAAATATTCATTTCACAGAACCTGCGCGAGATACAGCAGCTGATGACAAATTACGTCGGAATTGTGCGCTCCGACAGCCGTCTTGAAAGAGCCCTTAACAGGTTACATATTATTTATGAAGAGACGGAGTATTTTTATAAAAAATCAAAAC
>CAZEWB010000785.1:0-2271 GCA_964515655.1 uncultured Bacteroidales bacterium | reverse complement strand
CATATGTTTGGTGATTCTTTCAGCCTGACGGTTATAAAATAATACACAGTTGCTATCACCGCACATGCTCCATACTTGACAAGAAAGAGAAAATGAATTACATTTGACAATATTAATCGTTAAATTCTTACTATATGAAAAATATTTCGTTCCTACTTATCCTTTTAACAGGATTCATTTTTACCTCATGCGGTACGGAAGGACTTGACATAACAGATGATGAAGAGATAAGGATCACTCAACGTGGAAGTATTACTATAAAAGGTTCGGACGGAGATGTGGATGTTATACTTGGTGATATCACAATGGGAAAAATGTCTGTGAAGATAAAGAGTATAGAAGAAGACAAGGTTTATTTAAAGACAAACCTTTCGTCGGGAGAGGATGCTGTATTTCAATATACCGAAGAATATTATTACAGGATAAAAATAAATTCATTCGAGGAACACATCCTGCACGATGACATTGCATTTATTTCTTTTCACAAGGTCTCGGTAGAGAAAGGGAAAGCCGAAGCGCCGGAAATAACCAAAAACAAGGAGACCAAGATCAGCGGGGATGAGATCAGGAACTATTTTGATAAAATAAAAAACAGCGATCTTAAGTTCATCAGGAACGGTCAGATTTACGAAGACACATCTATGGCAAGCCATTTAGAAAGTAAATTTATGTTTAACAAAGAAGACATAAAAACAAAGGAGGACTTCTTTGAAAAAATTGTGAATTCATCCATGCTGACTGACGAAACATATAAAGTAATAGTTGGTAATGACACATTGTTTCTGAAGGACTGGCTTGAAAAAAAGTAAGCAGCGGGAAAGTCCGTACCTGCAAAAAGGGCTGTCTCAAAACCCCGAAAAACCAAACCCTTTGTCATTCTGAGCGCAGCGAAGAATCTAATTGTTTACCTATAGATCCTTCGCTGCGCTCAGGATGACAAGTGGAAAAAGGATGACAAACATAGGGTTTTGAGACAGTCCCTTTTTGCACCCCGGAACATTCTGGCAATAAATTTATAAATCACCTGAATAATTCAATTATTTGTACAATTTTTGTATAAGACTGCAAACTGTCCGCACTTCCAAATGACCGAAAACAAAGATAGAAACGGACTTCGTCACATTAGAATGAAATTCCTTATTTATACGGCAATTTCGTTTTTGATCCTGCTATGCACTATATCAGATCTATACTGCCAGAAAGATTCCTCTGACACCGGAATGTCTTTTGACCTTGGATTAACTCGCGGGAACAATATAAATATTCTGCCGTTCTTCAGGCGGTTTATGTCGAAAGAGAAAAAGGAAATTGACGTTCTGTTCCCATTTTATTCCTATAAGCGAAATTATATAAACGAGACCAAACGCTCCTACCTCTTTCCTGTTTACTGGAGCGACAGCACATCCCTTACCCGCGACTTCCGTTTATTCACTCTTTATTACCCCTCGCTGATACATATCTCAAACAAAAAAACAAATGATGTACACTCATTTATCTTTTTAGATCTCGCTCCCGAAATAAACCTTCTTGAATATACCCGGTCCGATAACGGGAATTACCTGCAGAACAACATCCTTTTTCTTCTCTGGTACTACAATAATAAGGTCAACCAAAAGTCACACCTCGTTTTCTTTCCTCTGTACTGGTCGTTCCATAATAAAGACAAATACTTTAATACGCTCGTGCCACTTTATTTTTCGGGAACATACAACCATGGAAATGGAAAATTCCTTGGAGTTTCGCCATTATTCTGGCATCTGAAAGAAGATGACAAAACCAAAAACGTGTTATTTCCGTTGTGGTGGAATATGAGATCGGGAAGCGGTGAGAACATGGTCCGGGCCAATACACTGTTTCCTGTTTACTGGTCATACAGGGACAATAAACAGAACACCAAAATTCTGTTTCCATTATTATGGAGCAATAAAACCAGTCAGTTCAGTTCCATTACCTTTTTGCCGTTGTTCTGGAGAAAAGTGGCAAACGACGGCAGCTACTCCAAACTTGTTGTAACGCCTTTGTTCTGGCAGAACATATATCCCGATAGAACAGAACGGAACCTGTTTCCCGTATGGTGGTACAAAAAATCAGGAAGCGGCGAAAACACGGTCGTTTCAAATATTGTTTTTCCGGTTTACTGGTCGCACAAGGACTACGAAAAGAATTACAAGGTACTGTTCCCGTTACTGTGGAGTAAGACAACAAACAAATACAATTCATTTACTTTCTTCCCTTTGTTCAACAAAAAAACAACCAAACACACCCAACACA
>CAZEWB010000784.1:0-2276 GCA_964515655.1 uncultured Bacteroidales bacterium | reverse complement strand
TGTGTTGGGTGTGTTTGGTGGGGGTGTTGTGGGATGCAGTAATACCAAAATGAAATATATTATAGCCCATTCCGAATACTCGGAACCCCAATCGTCATTCTGAACTTGTTTCAGAATCTCCTCATGCCCGCGCGCTCCTTCGACAGGCTCCGGATGACCGCGTTCCTTTGACTATGCTACAAATCACATTGACATAAAATGATTATTAAGGAACATAGTTCAGTACGTTGATAATAGATGCTTGAAACTGAAATGTCACAAGGTTTGTAAAAAAAAAGGGCTGTTCATTTCTGTACAGCCCTTTTTATAATATTTGGTATTATTAGTAGTTATTAATAATAAGTGGTGTCTGGAATGATTTGTTGATTACAATTATCTGAAGGTGGTAGGTACCCATAGATAGATTTGTAAAGTTAAGTTTCTGAACGGATAGTTCGTTTTCCATGGCAAAGTTTTCGGTATATACGATCTGCCCGGCATTATTTATCAGACGCAATGTATATTTGTCGGCCGAAGACGTTTTTATAATAAAGGTACACTGACCATTTCCGGGATTAGGATATAGGTTAAAATGAATGTCATCGGAAATGTAGGGAACATTGGTTATTATGTCTATATATTGAGTTGTATCATCTGTTCCGCATGCATTTTGTACAGTCAAAAGTACAGGGTACGAACCAGTGGTTGTGTATGTGTAAACAGGATTCTGATCAACTGATGTACCGCTCGTATCACCGAAATCCCATGCCCATGAAGTTGCAGCCAGCGACAGGTCGGTAAAAGCCACTAATCCAGATCCATCATCAACATAGCTGAAATCTGCAAAAGGCAGCGGTAGATATGTAACAGCAACCTGTTCCATAGAACTACAACCTGAAGTTGTTCCGGTAACTGTATAAGTGATGGTGGTATCAGGTGTACAAACTACAATTCCTGTATTTGTATTATCAAGATAGTCGGCAGGTGACCATAAATAACTGTCAGCACCTGTCGCTGTGATAGTAACAGACTGACCCGCACAAACAGTAGTATCAAGAGGAAAAACCGACAATGTGGGCGCGCCAACTTCCTGAACTGTGGCAGATGCTGTAGCACTGCAATTACCATCATTTACTGATACGATATAAATACCAAAGCCAAGGTTATCAGCTGTTTCTGTGGTTTGTCCTATAACGTCATCCCACAGGTATGTATACGTTCCTGTTCCACCTGTTACAACGGCTGTTGCACTTCCATCTGTCATACCGCACGATGCATTTACAACACTGACAGAAACTACAGGCACATCGTTAACGGTTACAACCACCTGGTCGGTATCCGAACAGCCATTTGAAATACCGGTTACTGTATAGGTTTCAATCCCCACTACCGGAATAAACGGGACTCCGTCAATAACACTGTTATCCCAAGTGTATGTATCTGCACCAATTCCGGATAAAGTAACTGAAATACCTGCACAAACCACCTGGTCAGCACCTGCTTCAACAGTTGGAATTGCATTTACAGTTACAACTACCTGGTCGGTATTCGAACAGCCATTTGCAGTACCGGTTACTGTATAGGTTTCAGTCCCCACTACCTGAATAAACGGAACTCCGTCAATAACACCGTTGTCCCAAGTATATGTATCTGCACCAATTCCGGATAAAGTAACTGAAGTACCTGCGCAAACCACCTGGTCAGCGCCTGCTTCTATGGTCGGGATTTCATTCACGGTTACTATTACCTGATCGGTATTTGAGCATCCATTGTCAGTATAGGTTACTGTATAAGTTACAGTTCCAACAGGCTGAGTAAAGGGAACTCCGTCAACAACACCATTGTCCCATGCATAACTACCGGTACCGCTTCCTGACAAAGTAACAGTTTCGCCATCGCAAACTTCCTGATCGGCTCCTGCATCTGCAAACGGTATAGGATTAACTGTTATATCAATTGTCTGTAATGCGCTGCAGCCACTTGTTGTACCCTGAACAATGTAAGTAATACTTGTAAGCGGTGCTGCTTCAACATCGCTTCCTGTAGTTGCACTTAAATAGGTTGAAGGATTCCATGTATAAGTATCGGCGCCTGTTGCAGAAAGTTGAATTGTGTCTCCTTCGCATACTACATTATTTGTTGCTGTAACTATAATTGAAGGAGCTCCGGCTTCACTTATTAATGCAAGTGCAGTTGATATACAATTTCCATCAGAAACAGTTACTGAATAAGAACCCAGGTCTAAGTTGATTGCTGTTTCTGTTGTCCGAACACCCACACCAAACACACCCAACACA
>CAZEWB010000783.1:0-2276 GCA_964515655.1 uncultured Bacteroidales bacterium | reverse complement strand
ACTGCATCTGTAACTGCAAAAAAGAATGAAGCAAAATATGTAGAGTTTCATTTCGACAAGTGGACAAACATTGACAGTGACAGCAAACTGACAATAGAATAAAAACATATTAACCTCTGTCTGCGTTTGTCTACTTTCCACTTTAATTAAATGAACGCGGCGACCGAAGCTTATGCAGAAATCCGGGATAAAATAAATTTGCAATTGCTGGTTCTTTTATTTAATTTTATCTCGGCTGAATGAATTTGCACATTGAGCTTGGGGCATTGAGCTTGTCGAAATGCCGAAGCGTTGAATTGCCGAAATATGCAAATTTTAAACCATCAGCCACATATTGTTGAACAATAAAAATAAGCCCATGAAAAAAACATTAATACTTTCAGCAGCAGTAATTTTTTTTATAGTTGTGTCCGCCCAGACACCTCAAAAAATAAGCTATCAGGCAGTAGTGCGTAATAACAGCGGCCAGCTTATTACCAATACAACTATAGGGATACAGATCAGCATTTTACAAGATTCACTAACAGGAACTCCGGTTTATAGTGAAACTCAAACTCCCACAACTAATGAGAATGGACTGGTAACCATTGAATTTGGAGGAGGAAAAGGTTTTGACACTATCAACTGGGCAAGTGGTACTTATTTTCTTAAAACCGGAATAGACCCTGACGGCGGAGCCAATTACACAGCAATACAAGGCATAAGCCAACTGTTAAGTGTACCTTATGCTTTGCATGCTAAAACAGCCGAAAACGGATTCAGCGGCGATTATAATGAATTAACCAATAAGCCAAATATCTCTGACAGTCTTAACAATTATGCAGTGTTACTTACAGGAGACCAAATTATTGCCGGAGAAAAAGTATTTACAGGAACAGTAATAGGAACAATCAATGCAAATAACGCTATTGTCTCCAATGTTGCAACTCCTGTTCAGGATCAGGATGCGGTAAATAAAGCTTATGTAGATTCATTAAATACAAAGATATCTGAGATGGAAACAATAGCATCAGGTGTTTGGGATATAAATGGCAATCATTACAATGTTGTTAAAATAGGCTCACAAATATGGATGAAAGAAAATTTGAGAGCAACAAAATTCAATGACAGTACAGACATACCATATGTATCAGATAATACTGAATGGAGCAGCCTTTCAACACCAGGTTATTGCCTGTATTCAAATGCATCCACATATTATTATCCTTATGGTTTTTTATACAATTGGTATGCAGTAAATACTTCAAAACTTTGTCCAACAGGATGGCACGTACCAAGTGACGCAGAATGGACTGTGTTGACCGATTATATTGGTGGCGACAGCTTAGCAGGCATAAGGCTAAAAGAAACAGGTACCTCACACTGGGAAACTCCGAATAGTTTTGCAACCAACGAATATGAATTCAACGCTCTTCCCGGTGCCGGCCGGCTTTCTGATGGAAATTACACCGGTATCAACCGCTATGGCAACTGGTGGACTTCTGAATCTTATGATACCGAAAGTGCGTGGGGCCGCGAAATGGCCTATAATGACAATAGTATAAACAGAGGCTACCCTTCTAACAAAGTCGGTGTTTCTGTTCGTTGTATAAAAGATTAGATTATTTGTTTCTTTTCTCATTCGTCTGTCTATTTCTCAATCAGATAAAGACGGCAATTAAAATGAAAAATGAAAAATTTGTTCAATATATTAAACACAAGAAAGACAGGAAACATCATTGCAATATCGATAATACTAATTTTTACCATTTTCCCGCTCATCCGCCTTTACCCTTTTGAAAACACTTTAAATCTCATTCTTAAAGGAGTAGATGACTGGTGCAGATATGCCCGGTTTGCTTCGGATATAGAACACAATGGCATTCTGATGCCATCCGTAAAAGGGAATTATTTCGCTCCCGCAGGTTTCATGTATAATTATTTTGTCGCCTTGTGTTTTCTTGTTTTCGGAGATAATACCGTGCCTGTTTTTATAATTCAGAATCTTCTGCTCGGACTTTCTGTTGCATTTATTTACTGGTGCTTCCGCGATAAAATGCAGCCTCTCACAGGGCTTGCTTTCCTTTTAACAATGTCCGCCTTTGCATTGCTTGATATGGGCAAATGCTATACGTTCCGCCTGCTAAGCGAGAACCTGGCCGTATTTTTAATATCCGTTTTCTTCTACTGCTTTATTAAAGGAACGGAAAAAAGCAGGGTATTGTTAATAATGTTTTCCTCTTTTATTATGGGGTTATTAATCCTGACACGGCCTAATATTCTTTTATTCGGAATTG
>CAZEWB010000782.1:0-2278 GCA_964515655.1 uncultured Bacteroidales bacterium | reverse complement strand
TAGCCCGATACCTGAGGCATTCCTACAAATATACAAAGGGGAACTTCTGTTTTTACCGGAATGGTGATATCTGTGGGATCATTATAAGCTGTTGTTCCTGAAGTTAAGATAGAGCCTCCCGAGCCTACAGAAAACGGCAGGGTTCCCACTATTGTGGTTGTTTTCGATTCATTACATCCGCTGTAACCATTTGCATCGGTACATATTAAATAAACATCAATGCCTCCGTTGCCAAAACTGCTGGTTTCTCCGGCTATAATGAATCCTCCGTCTGTGGTTTGTCTGACGGCCATACCAAATTCGTCATTCACTCCGCCAAAAGCTTTTGTCCATAAGGTATCGCCTGCCACATCGGTACGGATCAGATAAACATCCTGACCTCCTGCGCCGAAACTATATGTAACTCCGGTTACAATATATCCGTCATCATCTGTTTGCTGAACTGAATAAGCCATCTCTCCTACCGTTCCACCGAAAGTTTTCGTCCATAAAGTGTCACCGGAAGCGTCGGTCTTTATTAAAAACACATAACCTTGAGAAAGCATACCGCCCGGTTGTGTTTTTCCTGTAATAATATATCCTCCGTCGGCGGTTTGCCTGACAGAATTGGCTTCTTCGACGCCCGTTGTGCCATAAGTTTTTGTCCATAAAATATCTCCCGAGTCGTCGGTCTTTACCAGATATGCATCATAATCGCCCGCACCGTAATTAAATGTATATCCGCAGATAATAAATCCGCCATCAGCGGTTTGCTGAAGTGAACGGCTGTGTTCACCGCCTCCGCCGTATGCTCTTGTCCATAATACATTTCCATTTGCATCGGTACGGATCAAACCAAAACAATTGTTTGCATCGTAATATCCTGTAAAAACAAAGCCGCCATCGGAAGTCTGGCAGACAGACATCGGCCCGTCGCTTGCTGCTCCCGGAGAAACGCCATTATTATAGGTCTTTGTCCATAGGGTATCACCATTATTATCCGTACGGACAGCAAAAAATTGAAATCCGCTACCGCTCAGGGTTAGTCCTGCAATTATATATCCTCCGTCGGACGTAAGCGCAACTGCTTCGCCGTAGGCATCACTGCCATATTGTTTTGACCACAGGACAGTACCGGTTTCGTTTGTGTGAAACAGATAAATACCGACCCCTGATCCGAAACTATTCGAAAACCCTGCTATGGTATAGCCTCCGTTGATGGTATCCTGTAATACCGATCTTCCGAAATCATTCCAGGTACTTAGCCCGCCATAGGCTTTCTGAAAAGTTATTTGTGCGGTTGAAATTTCACTAATGCAAATCATCATTAGTAAAGCTACAAGTAAATTTCTCTTTTTCATTTTATTTTTGTTTAGTGGTTATTATCTTTGCTAAAGTTCATTGCGGGTACTTACTATATTTCAGGTTTACTTTTTTCAAAACCATCACCCTTGTTATATACCCTGATTCAAGGACAGTAAGAAATTCACTGTTAGATGCAGGATAACCAACACAGCCTATCATTATTTGCATCTCAAATACACTTTCGAGATATTTTGTTTTAGCAGTCTTAAATTCATCTGCAGATGTCAGATACAGGCCACACAGAGCGTATGACCTGCCGGCATTGCTTCCGGTTTCAAAAAGTTTTCTGAAAATCTCAATCCTGTTTTCAGAGTTTAAAATGATATTGAAAGCCCATGACTCTTTTGTAAGCATTCCTCCCCTGCCGACGAAAGTCGCACAGACCTGATCAGACTTCTGTAAAATTTCAAAACAGTCATCGATATCTTTCTGAGAAATCTGATCATTTACCGAAGGAACTTCAGTTACAGGTTCTGATTTTGTTACTTCAATTATATTGTGCACCCTGTCGCTTGTGTCCGGTGAAACAAAACTCTTTATTATCTTCTTTCCAATCAAGGCACATTGGAATTGTTCCTTATCATTATTACATCTTGCCATGCTGCATATGATGGTAATGTAGCATAGGATGGTTACAAAAATTTTAAGTTCCTTCATAAACAAGTATTCTTTAATTACGCGGGATTTTATTTCCAATGAACGTTAATGTCAGTTCGACCAATATCTATCCAAAGGTACGAAAGTTTTGCATTGAAAACATTTTTTTACTTTAAAGTGAACCTGAAGGACAAAAGTTTTAAGACGGTTGAATGATAACATAGTCGCAGTCACTCGCGACACGCGAGCGACTGCACGGGTGACGGCTTGTGCGTGGATATACTGGATCGTATTAAGGTGTTTTCCTACCACCACCCACCAAACACACCCAACACAA
>CAZEWB010000781.1:0-2278 GCA_964515655.1 uncultured Bacteroidales bacterium | reverse complement strand
TGTGTTGGGTGTGTTTGGTGGTTTTTTGTTTTTCTTTTTACCTTTTTTAGTTAATTTTTTTTCAGTCATAATCAAATTATAAAGCTAATATATTTGTTTCATTTGTATCAGACATATATGCTCTGCATTGTAAAGGATAATCGGGATAAGTATTAATGTCTCGCACAAAAATTTAGTTTTTTTAGCAATGGAAATTTCCACTTTTCCTGTGTTGGCTTGCAATGTGTCGGCTATTGTTCATTTTATTATGTATGAAAGTCCAAGTTGAACATTAAATATTTTTAAATTGTCAGCGTAATAAGATTTAACACCTGTCGGGTCATTTTCGTTTTTAATATTTATTAAATAAGTCGGATAAACAAAGATGTCAAAGTTAATTGGGAGTTTAAATATTTTTTTGAACTGGATGTTTCCTGTTATTCCTATTCCGATGTATTTTGCCTTGTATGTATTAATCCATCGCGATACAATACCTCTGTCTGTTGCATTAGTGAGGTTATAACTCAATAATGGTCCTATTTTGGTTTTAAGATTCTTTCTTATGGATAACACATAAAATCCATTAACTCCAAATATAAGAGAGTTGTAGTAGGAAATCAAATCATCTTCTTTCAGTTCTTTTTCTTTAATGAAATAATCTGTAGAAAATAGAACTTCAACTTTTTCAGAAAAATCATTAATGTTAAGGTACAGTCCTCCTCCTATGGCAGTATTAATTTTTTTATTTTCTGAAATTTCTGTATTTGTTCTCAAACCTATATTCTGGCAGGAAGCAGAATATATTGAACAAATACAAATTATTACTACAAATAACCTTTTCATTTCTGTTCTATTTTGCAATAACAAGTTTTAACGCATTGATGCCTTCGTTTGTAGTAATCGTATAGAAATAAAATCCAGGGGTGAATTCTTTGTTGATAAAATCAATGCTGTGTTTCCCAAATTCATAAAATTGATTATTTACTACATCAGCTACTTTTTTCCCGGTGTTGTCGGTAACTTGTATCGTAACATTGCTTGCTTTTACCAAAGAAAAAGTAATGGTGATGTTTCCAGTTGATGGATTTGGAAAAACATTGAATGTTTGACGCAGATAACTACTTTCCAAATAAGTTGATGTAGTATTACTTGTCGGTTGATTGTTTGTAGAAGATAAATTAATGATTGTGTCGGCAGGTGTATCTGTCGTATCGGGTAGTGCGGCCATTTTTGTGTCTATACAATCAACAAACTTTATAGGCGATAATGCTGTAATTCCTCTGTCGTCTGTAACTTGTACTTGCACATAAAAATCTTCGCTTGAACCAAAGGCAATATTCGGGCTATTAACATTGTGCGTTACCCAGTTATTGCTTGTAATTACTTTGCTAAACCAAATATAACTATATGGTGTTTTACCTCCCGTGGCAATTGCATTACAAGTAATAGGAACATGTCCACCGCCACAATAAGGGTTTGCCGGAGTTAACACATCAACCGTCAATGATTCATAAGGAATGGCACAGGTAAATGCAGATTCATCAATGTAAGCACGAATTATTTTTACGGGGTCTGGTTTTAGATGAGTCCCTGGTTTGAAATGGATGGATTGTCCCGCTCTGAAAGTAACATTATAATTCCCCACGGCATTATAATTTTCAACGGTGATTGTATTAATAGCATCATATTGTTTTGAGGTAGTTTCTGTTCCAGTTACATACAAATCCAAATCATATTGCTCAAACATTTTAATAATACTT
Source organism: uncultured Bacteroidales bacterium (assembly GCA_964515655.1). GTDB lineage: Bacteria > Bacteroidota > Bacteroidia > Bacteroidales > GWA2-32-17. The sequence goes on along the minus strand of CAZEWB010000781.1, from coordinate 539 downwards.
CTGTAAACATTCAAACGACCGTATCCGATTTTCAAAAGTAAACTCCAAACAGGATCAGAATTATTGAGAATAAATTGCTTTACTGACAATGCAATCGCTGCCGGATTATTATGATAATCCTGAATCATATCATTACAAGCAGCAGCATACATTAATGCAACAGCTCCAGCTACGTGTGGAGCAGCCATTGAAGTACCAGAGAGATTTCCATAATTGTTGCTCGGTAAAGTTGAGTAAATGTCTGTGCCAGGAGAAGCAAGGTCAATGGAGTTTTTGCCCCAAGCAGCATCATTATCCAAGTTGTCATTTTGGTCGGTATTTGTAACGGCAATTATGAAATTACTTGTACATCCGGTTGGCACATCTCCTTTATCGTCAACATCCCAGTTTCCATTAGCTGTAGCTGCAACGCTTAATATTCCTTCCTGCCCTAAATCATCATAGATAGAACACCATAATGGATAATCGTCAGGGTCTGCTTTATCAACCCCAAATGAGCCGTTGGTTACTACAACAAAAACCCAAACACACCCAACACA
>CAZEWB010000780.1:1602-2281 GCA_964515655.1 uncultured Bacteroidales bacterium | reverse complement strand
TGGTGTTGGGTGTGTTTGGTTGGGTTTTTACGGGCTGTGTTGAATACAGGTGATGCTAATCGTTTAAGATATTTCTTTAAGAAATTTCCAAATGACTCAGTTTTTACAGTAGGATTTATAGGTGGCTCTATTACTATGGGAGCTATAGCCAGCACACAGGATCATAATTATGCTTCTCTCACTACATATTTTCTGCAAAAAGCTTTTCCCTCCAAAAGGTTCGAATTTATTAATTGTGGCATTGGTTCAACAGGAAGTATTTATGGCTGCTGTCGTGTTGATGATGACTTGCTTAAGTTTAACCCCGACCTTATAGTTATTGAATTCAGTGTTAATGACCAGATAAAGGATTCAGCTATGATTAAAGGAACTATGGAGGGATTAATCCGCAAATGTTTGAATAGTGATGCTTTAGTTGTGATGCTGGTCTCCAAATATCGATATGGTAATAGTCCTATCACACAAAATATTCACGTAGGACTTGGAAAACATTATGGCATACCGGTAATAAGCGTTGGAGATGCAATCGATCCGCTTTTACAAAGTGCTGCTATCGACTGGAATTACTTTTACGCCGATGATATACATCCCAATAATAACGGACATTTCCTTAGTGCATCTCTGATATATAAATGCCTGATTGAGCAGTATAAAAAAAAAACCAAACACACCCAACACA
>CAZEWB010000780.1:0-1592 GCA_964515655.1 uncultured Bacteroidales bacterium | reverse complement strand
TTTCAATGGTATATTCAAGAAAAAATAAATAGACTTAATAAAAAAATAAAAAATGGAAATTCATTTCTGAATGTGCCGCCGAGTCTTTATAGCAACTTATATGAGACTGCCTCTTTGCTTAAATCTGATCATCTCGACTGCATTTCATCTAATAATGGATGGAATGTCCTCAATCTGGAAAATGACCGGGTTGGATTCGAGTCCGTTCATGCAGGGGATGAACTTAGTTTTTCTGCTTCCTGGCGTCAGGCAACCATATTTTATGAATTCGGTCCCAATTTAAATGCACTGGCAGAAGTCAGCGTTGACGGCATACCTATTGACACAATTGATAATAAATTCGTTGGAGGAAACAATATTCTGCAACATGAACAGCTCTTCGAACAGTCGGTTCCAACTTCCAGAACTATTCGTATCCGTAACCTTACCGAAGCAACTTTTAAGGTCTCCTATCTTATGTACTGTCCTTAAGAAATAACAATAATTATGGTTCTTTGTCAAAATGAGTGGGTAATATAATTGTAATCGTTTTAATGAACAATGCCAAATCTATTCGCCCTTTACTTTCCCGCCACGCCAGATCTTCCAGAATAATTCCAGGGCGCTTTTTATATCGTTCCTCACCTGTCTGTATGCTTCCATTTTCTTTGCCTTGCTGCCTTTTACAAGTGCGGGATCATCGAACCTGATATGAATTCGCCTGCCTGTTATATTTTCAGCATTACCAGCTGTATCAAGTGCTTTATCGCTTAAAGTAATTATTAAGTCGAAATTTCCATTCTTAAGCTGCTTAAGATCCATTGGTATGTGCCTGGAAATATCTATTCCGGCTTCTTTCATTACAGCAACAGCATAGCTGCTTACATTTTTTTCGGGACTTGCACCCGCGGATCTCACTTTTACAGATGGGTCAATGCTTTTCAGGATGCCTTCTGCCATTGGGCTGCGGCAACTATTGCCGGTACACACAAATAGTATTTTCATATCAGTAAATGTAAGGAATAATCCGATAAGTTCTTAATGAATAATTAAAATATCCCGGAAATTTTTTTTTCAGAAGTTTTTCTTCAAGTTCAATTTTCATTATCAGAACAACAGTAAGTATGATCATTATGCCCAGACGCAGGAGTGAATAATCAGCGAAAAGCAACGGGAGGGTAAAAACAAGAATTGAGAGATACATGGGATGTCTTATTGTTTTGTAAGGTCCCCTGAAAGCAAGTACTGCGTTTTTTCTTGTTCCCGGCAGGAAGTTCCACGATTGCATCTTTAAAGAATACATTGCCCAGAAAAGTAATGTTGCAGAAATAAATTCAAACGGTATAAGAAATAACGATTTATATTCAGCCGCAGGAGTCGTAAAAGCAATGAAAGCAATACTTGTCATCTGGACTGTGACCAGAAAAAAGAGTATTCCAAAGATCTTTGATTCATGTTTTCTATTCTTCGTTTTTATACCATGAAGCGTACATAAGATAACTGTTGGCAATACGTTCAATTTCACCTTTTATAAGGGCAGGATCGATGTCTTTAACCTTTTTTGCAGGAACACCCGCATAAATTGAATTTGGTTCAGTAACAGTGTTTTGGAG
>CAZEWB010000779.1:0-2291 GCA_964515655.1 uncultured Bacteroidales bacterium | reverse complement strand
TGTGTTGGGTGTGTTTGGTGGGTTTTTGTGAGCATCGGGCAGCCTTCAGTTCCTGTTAATATTAATGTGACGGTTTTACAGAATGCGTCGTGTTTCGGGGCGAATGACGGGCAGGTATCAGTGACAGCAGCAAACGGGTTGCCTCCATACCAGTTTACCTGGTCAAACGGAACATCAGGCAGTTCTGCAAATTATCCGGCAGGAACGCACACTGTAACTGTTACTGACGCTAATCTGTGTAACAATGCAGGTACATTTATTATAACCCAGCCTGCCGCCATTGTGCTTTCTCCGCTGCAGATAAATCCCGACTGTGGTCTTTCCAACGGTACTGCTGTTGTCAGTATTTCTTCCGGTGGAACTCCCCCGTATTCTTATTTATGGTCAAACGGTTTTTCTCAAATAAATACGGCTTCTTCAACCAGCCTTGCGAGTGGTCTGCCGACAGGTTCTTATATTGTTACCGTTGTCAATTCGAATTCATGCACAACGACCCTGTCATATACACTTGTAAACAGTAATGCCCCCGTAATGACAATGCACAGTCTGAACCCCAACCTGTGCAACGGAGATTGTATAGCATCTGTTTCAGTTTCATTATCAGGTACCCTTAATCCTCCTTTTTCTTATGACTGGAGCACCGGTGAAAGCCAGAGCACGTCTTCCGTTTCCGATACAATTTCAGGTTTATGTGCGGGAAATATTTTTGTAACAATTACTGATAATGTGGGTTGCATAGGGATCACTTCGCATACTGTAACAGAACCTGCAATGTTTACATCACAGATAGCACAGGTCAGTTCCGTTCTCTGTAACGGACAGTGCAATGGAGTACTCACTGCAACTACAGGCGGAAATAACCCGGGGCCCCTCACTTATATGTGGATGCCGGGTGGAATTACAACTGCTACCGCTAACGGACTCTGTGCAGGAACAGCTACCGTAATAATAGCAAATGTCAACGGATGTACAACGACATCATCGTACACATTGTCGCAGCCTCCTACTTTCTTCAACAATAACATCGGTTACCGACAATTACTGCACAGGAAACGGAAACGGTACTGCAACCATTGCGGGAAGCGGTGGCACGCCTCCGTATCAGTATCACTGGAATTCAGTTCCGCCCCAGGCCACTGCAACTGCAACAGGACTTGTGCAGGGAACATATACTGCTACAGTGGTTGACAACAACGGGTGCACATCTTCTTCGCAGGCTACTGTATATAATCAGGCCGGCTCGGCAATAAATCTGAACATAGTTTCAGTAGTAAACGTAAGTTGTTACGGAGGACATAACGGTTCCGCTATGGCTTCTGTTTCCGGCGGATACCCCCCATTTACCTATTTGTGGAGTACCTCTCCGCCGAATACTACATTTTATGCTTCTAACTTATACGCCGGAACATATACTCTTAGTGTAACCGATAGTCATGGCTGTTATACGACAACATCAACTACAATAACACAGCCTGTCCAGACGGTTTCACAATTTGTTTTCGGAACAAATCAGGGAACAGCGGTATTTGTAAATCAGTCATCACCCGGCAGCTATTTCTGGACATTCGGCGACGGAGCAACATCAACAAACACAAATCCGACACACGATTACCTCTATAGCGGAAATTATAATGCCTGTCTTACAGTCTCTACATCCTGCGATTCAGTCATGAGTTGTCAGCCGGTAACTATTGTGATAGTAGGTAACCTGACAACCACTGAAGATGGTATTAAAGTCTTTCCTAATCCAACCGGCGATATGCTCTTTATTGATCTCGGAGACTTACACCTGTCGTCTGATATAGGGCTTTATGATTATTCAGGACGTTTGATCTATTCCGAAAAAAACATTGGCAAACTGACTCAAATAGATGTATCTGAATTTGCAAACGGTATGTATTTCCTGTCAGTTGACGAAAATGTTGTGAAAGTAATAATTCAACATTAGATAACATGAAAAATATCCTTATCGGATTTATTGCCTTATTTGTATCAGTTCATTCCTTTGAATCAGCGACTGCTCAGAATTCAAAAACGTGGAACAGAAAAGTGAATTCGCTGAAATGTTTTGTTGAGAACAAAGGGCAATATACTAAGGAAAGTAAAGACTCACCTGTATTATACGGTTATGTCGGGGAATCGGAAAAATACTTTTTCACAAACGAAGGAATAATAATCCGTATTGACCGTTTCGTTAAAAAAAGGAATCCTGCCGTCTTTTTTAAAGTACTGACAGGTAGATCAAGTGAAGAGGAGGAAATGGAAAAACCCAACCAAACACACCCAACACA
>CAZEWB010000778.1:0-2298 GCA_964515655.1 uncultured Bacteroidales bacterium | reverse complement strand
CTTGGATCTTGGGGCTTATTCACTGTCTTTTTGCGTATCATCAGTTATTCAAGTATAAGGTCTTTGTCTTTAGGATATTTTACCGAGTAGATCATTTTGAATTTCTTTGCCTCGGTGGGTTTCAGATCGAACTTCCACGTAACGAACCCCGTGTTGATGTTGTGCTGTCCGCCGGAAAGTTCATCTGCTGTGACTTCAAGATCCTTGTCGGTGGAGACAGGTATCTGGTCTTCGATAATTATTTTAATAGCTGTCGACTTTTTGTTCTTCATTTCATAATCCCAGCCGATAGTAGCTTTCTGGTTAAGGCCTATGAGTTTTTTGCTGCTGAATTCTTTTGACCTCTTGCGATCGATGCTTATGCTTTTGTCACGTCCGAGCGAGAAGTCAATGGTGTCCTTGCTTATGGCCGCATTGAGATATGAAATACCGACATAAGTGTTTTCGTAATACAGGTTAATTTCCCCGTTAAGAAGGTTCAGGTTTTCCCATCCGTTAACACGTGCCAGCAGAAAAGCATCTTTGACGATCTTTGGCGCTGCGTAATATTCGTAAATGGCATTCAACTGATTTTTCTGTATCTCTACAGTTGTCTCCTTATTTGTTGAAGTAATTGTGTAGGGAATTGAAACTGTATACTCGAAATTTGTCGGGTTTTCGCTTGTTGCTACGTAGTTGGCCGCAGTGGAAGCGGGCTCTTCATCCATTGCGTAACCTTCGCCCTTTGCCATTTCTGCACTCTTTGCCGGTGCGGCGGAACGTGTCTTTTTGTCGCTTGAATAGGATACTGTCTGCGGATAGTAATATCTCAAAAACCAGGTTGTAAGTTGTGGCTTGGAGTTGTCGACCGATGGATTTCCGGTAGACAAAGTAAGTTTTACCTTATCCCATGTTTCGCCGGAAGACTGGTGGATATTTGCTTTAAGAGCAAGGTCAACGGGTTTTGTAAGGTCTGTAACACGAAGATCATACGAAGGATACCATCCGGCCTGGTTTACCACGTAAGAAAGGTCGAAAGCGGCAGCTGTAGCAGCAGTGCAATATACTGTAACAAGTATTTCGCCGCTTGGCTGATTTTTTCTTGCATTTTCTTCGTTAAGCTGCTGAGAAATTTTTTGTTTTATCTCGTTCAGGTCTTTTATCTTTTTGTTCTGCTGGGTCTGTTTGCTCTTTATATCAACCAGCCTTGTACGGTAATATTCGGCAGCTTCTTTAAGCGCAACCATCGAGACACCTGAATTTGCGCCGCCCATTTCCTTATTGGCAAGAATCAGTCCTTCTTCGGCGTTATATACATAAAGCAGATTGTTCTCATTCGTGATCCTGTCGTTAATAAGTTCAAGAGAATCATTAAGGGCTTTCATGCGCGGTGTTATTTCCTGTTCTTTAAGATAATTCACCTGATATTGTACCGAAAGTATAGTGAAATTCCCCTTTCCGGAAACCTGCACGCTCTGAGGTACTATAACTGAAGGAAGGTCGCGGAATATCACCTGACTGTTTCCCAATGGCAGGTTCCCCTTACCGCTGCGGTTAATCTGTGCCCCGTTCAGAAAGACGGTCACTTCATTAATATCTGTCTTAATCTCTTTCAGGATATCCTGTGAGAATGAAAACAGGTATAACGATGTACATATTAAAAACAATACTGCTTTTTTCATAATTCTTGTTGTTGATTTTGAAAACAAAGATAGGAAAATATGGGGAATTTAGTTTTTGTTATTTTATTCGTTTCTGCTTTTTAACCTATCATTTACAAAAACAGGCCCTTACTATTATACTGAATCAGAGTATTCTTTTTTAATCGAGTGACATTAATATGTTTTGAGCCCATGGATTAACTTCGCAATATGTTTTTTCGAGTTTACCTTCAGTTGCTCTGAATAAAAGTTTAATTTTATCAGGAGCAGATAATACTGTTTCAAATAAAATTCCCGTTTTCTGATCAAGACATTGTTCTCTTAGCTCTGCTGCTCTGTTTGCAGCTTTTACAATAGCCTCAGGTGAATTCCAATCGCCAAATTCATCGCGTGCAATAAAATCGGGGTTAATATATGTGCATCCCTCAATCCATTTATGTTCCAATATTTTTCCGGTAACTGAAGTTTTGCCCGAACCGTTGGGGCCTGCAATAATTATTAGTTTGGGTTTCCCAAAACTCATCTTGAGTTGTTATTTGTTTTTTTGCTTAGCGCTATTTGCACCAACAATTTAATTTGATTGAAAAAATTCTCATCAGATTAAATTGTTGGTGCAAATAGCGCTAAGCAACAAAACACACCAAACACACCCAACACA
>CAZEWB010000777.1:0-2298 GCA_964515655.1 uncultured Bacteroidales bacterium | reverse complement strand
CCCCGATAGCGGCAATGGCATCGGCAATTGCAACTGATGTGTGCGTATAACCACCTGGATTCATTATAACTAAATCGTATTGCCCGGCCTTATGAAGTTCATTTATTAGTTCTCCTTCAATATTACTCTGGTAATATGAAAGGTCATGTTCGGGAAAATCTTTTTTCAGTTTTTCAAGATAATCTTCGAATGACTGTTTTCCGTATACGTCCGGTTCTCTTTTTCCGAGAAGGTTAAGATTGGGGCCGTTGATAATGTGTATTTTCATGTGGTTAAGTTTTACAAGTACTGATGTCGTCTTTTAGCCGCAGATTACGCAGATTTTCACAGATAATAATCTGTGTAATCCGTGTAATCTGTGGCTGAATACTGGATAATGCATTAAAAGGTATCATTGAAAGAAAGAGTGGAACATTTTTCATTTGTCTGTATTTTCATCGGTTTTATGTTTTATCTCTATCTTCATCTTTTTGGCCTGTCCGATCAGAAATTGCCATGCTTCGGCAGGGTCGTTTTTGATTTCACCGTTCAGAATAGCTTCTTTAAGGGAATTTTTTAGGTCTCCCACTTTTTTGCATGGTTCAAGTCCGAATACTTTCATGATCTCTTCGCCGCTCACAGGTGGCTGCCAGTTTCTTATCCTGTCGCTCTCTTCAACTAATTCCATCTTCTGTTTAAGAAGAGCAAAATTTTCAAGGTAACGTTTTACTTTTTCCTTATTCTTGCTTGTGATATCTGCTTCAGCAAGTATCATCAGGTCTTCAATATCGTTACCTGCTTCAAACAAAAGCCGTCGTACTGCCGAATCCGTTATTTCCTCTTCTGTTAAAGCTGCAGGTCTCAGGTGAAGGGAAATAATCTTTTTCACATATTTCAGATGCTCTCCAAGAGGCAGGCGGATGCGTTTGAAAATATCTCCCGCCATTCTTGCTCCTGTTATCTCGTGACCATGGAAGGTCCAGCCGGTTTCTTTTGTGAACTTTTTTGTTCTGGGTTTTGCTATGTCATGTAATAGCGCCGCCCATAGAAGCCAGATGTTTTCTGTGTTTTTCCTTACGTTGTCAACGACCTGAAGCGTATGGGTGAAATTATCTTTATGCCCAAGTCCGTCAACGTATTCAGTTCCTTTGAGCAGAAGTAATTCCGGCAGAAAATACTGAAGCAGTCCGGTTTCATCCATCAGTTCAATGCCAAACGACGGTACGGCAGAAAGAAGAATTTTGCTGAACTCCTCGGTCATCCGCTCTACAGAGATGATTTCGAGCCGGGTTGCATTATCTGTTATGGCTTTTTTTGTTGCATCTTCTAGTGTAAAACCTAACTGTGATGCAAAACGAATAGCCCGCATCATACGCAGAGGATCATCAGAAAATGTTATTCCTGGCTCAAGAGGAGTGCGGATTATGCAATTGTTTATATCATCAAGACCGTTGAATTTATCGGTAATTTCGCCATAACTCAGCGGCGAAAGTGAAGCAGTGAGAGTGTTTATTGTGAAATCGCGTCTGTTGAGGTCATCATCAAGACTGCCGTTTTCCACTACCGGTTTCCTGCTGTTCCTGCTGTAACTTTCTTTACGTGCGCCAACAAATTCAAGTTCAATTTCCGGTGTTTTGATCTGTGCAGTACCGAAATTTTTAAAAACATGAACATTGCAATTAAGTTTTTTGGCCACTTTTTCAGCTAGTTCAATACCGCTGCCTACAACAAGTATGTCTATGTCTTTATTGGGGCGTTTCATTATAGTATCACGAACATAACCGCCAACAACATAACATTCAGTTTTATTCTGATATGCTATCTCAGAAATCTCCTCAAGGATCTTATGCTTTAAAATTATCTTCATCTTTTCTGAACATGGCAAAGTTATGAATATTTATTTATTTACTTTTCAGGAAAATACCGAATATCTGATGTTACGCAGAATTTATTTTTGCATAACATCAGTGAATATCCATTTGATCATTTAATAAAATTTCGTCAAATAATATTGAAAAGATATACCTGTGTTTTAACATTTTTTTATATTTGCGTTACGAATATTTAAAACCGTAATAATATGAAAAAGAATTTATTGTTGGTATTAATAACATTAATGCCGTTTGTAGCGCTTTATGCACAGTCTCCGGAGTCAATGAACTACCAGTGTGTGGTAAGGGATATAAGTGGAGCTGTTATGCCCGCCCAGTCTGTATCGTTTCAATTCAGCATTATCGAGGATATCGGAGCTGGACAAACTGTTGTGTATACCGAATTACATAATGTCGTTACAAACAACCACCCAAACACACCCAACAC
>CAZEWB010000776.1:0-2311 GCA_964515655.1 uncultured Bacteroidales bacterium | reverse complement strand
ATATCAAACAAATTCCAATTTCAAAAAAATTAAATTCAAAACGGGTTTTGGGTTTAATTTTTTTGAAATTGGAATTTGTTTGATATTTGTTTTTTCAGATTTGGAATTTATTTAGAAAGTTTCCTATATATCTCCCACAGCACAATTCCTGCCGAAACAGAAATATTAAAAGAGTGCTTTGTTCCGAATTGCGGAATTTCTATACATGTATCCGACAGATCAATTATTTCCTGAGGAACACCACGGACTTCGTTGCCGAAGACAAGGACGGTCTTTTTATTAGGCGGAGGAATGAATTTATCAGGAGATACGCTTCCGGAAACCTGTTCAACTGAAACGATCAGGTACTTTTGCTCTTTAAGTGTTCTGATAAGTTCTGCTGATGAATCGTGGTAACTCCAGCTTACCGATTCAGTAGCGCCGAGGGCAGATTTCTGTATCTCGCGGGAAGGTGGCCGGGCCGTTATTCCGCAAAGAAAAATATGCGTGATCCGGAAAGCGTCGCAGGTGCGGAAAACCGAACCGATATTGTGCTGGCTGCGTATATCATCCAGAATCACCATCACAGGTAATTTTCCGGCTTGTCTGAATTCCTCAACGGTCAGCCTGTTTAGTTCGTCCATGTTCAGTCTTTTCATCAGGGGAACAATAAATTTTTTCGGTAAAATTAAAATAACTAATTTTATAAGTTAAATTTTTTAAGCAAAAGAATTATGAATCTCCACGAGTATCAGGCAAAAAATCTTTTAAAACAATTCAATGTTCCCGTCCCGGAAGGTATGATGGCCGAAAAAGTCAGCGATGCAGTTTCTGCGTCACGTGTTATTGCTCAAAAAACCGGTATTGAAACATGGGCTGTAAAGGCACAGATACATGCAGGGGGTCGCGGCAAAGGCGGCGGGGTAAAGATCGCCAAAACCTTCGAAGAAGTTGAAAAATTCGCAGGTCAGATCCTTGGCATGACACTGGTTACACACCAGACAGGTCCTAAGGGTAAACTTGTAAGGAAATTGCTGATAGAACAAAGCGTCTATTACCCCGGTCCCGAACCTGTTAAAGAATTTTATATGAGCATTCTTCTGAACAGGCAGACCTCGTGCAACACCATAATATACAGCACACAGGGAGGCATGAACATCGAAGAAGTGGCAGAAAGGACACCTGAACTGATCTATAGAGAAGAGATCGACCCTTCATCGGGAATTCATGGCTTTCAGCTCCGCAAAATAGCATACAATCTGAACCTTCACGGCAAAGCACATAAACTCATGCACGCTTTTGTCACTGCTTTGTACAATGCCTATCTGAACTCTGATGCTTCACTTGTGGAGATTAACCCTGTGATGAAAACATCCGATGACATGATCATTGCCGCTGATGCTAAAATTGTACTTGACGACAGCGCAATATTCCGTCACCCGACATATTTCGACTGGCGCGATACTAACGAAGAAGACCCCTTTGAGGTCGAGGCCAGCCAGCATAATCTTAACTTCATCAAACTCGACGGCAATGTCGGTTGTATGGTCAACGGTGCCGGGCTTGCAATGGCAACTATGGATATCATACGGCTTTCAGGCGGTATGCCTGCAAACTTCCTTGATGTGGGCGGTGGCGCAAACCCAAAGACCGTTGAGGCGGGTTTCAGGATCATACTAAAAGACGAGAACGTAAAGGCGATACTGATAAACATCTTCGGCGGCATAGTCCGTTGCGACAGGGTTGCAAACGGCGTGGTGGAAGCCTATCACAGCATAGGTGAAATAAATGTACCGGTGATCGTAAGGTTACAGGGCACCAACGCTGTTGAGGCCAAAGATATCATCGACCGTTCAGGTCTGAAAGTTTATTCCGCCATAACCTTAGAGGAAGCAGCAAAGCTTGTAAGCCAGCACGTCTGATAATATTTCCGGCAATCTGGCAGTAAATTTGTATTACCAACAGCATGAAAAAAACCCTTCTTCTTATTTTACTCATCACAGGGGTTACGCGCTTATGCTGCCAGGATACAATTCCAATGCCCAAGGGCGGATATATCGTATATTTTCAGATCATTAACGGAGATACTCTGCCGCTTATCCCCTTGCCCGAAGTCTCCATACTTCCCCCGAGAGTTTTTAAGAACTCAAAAGAGGAGATCAAATATAAGAAGCTTGTCAAAAACCTTAAGAAGGTTCTTCCGTATGCTAAAATAGCGAACACCCGGCTATATATCATTGAAAAAAACATGGAGAAGATCGAAGACCCTAAACTGAAAAAATATTACCTTAAACTTGAGGAGGAAAAACCAAAACCAAACACACCCAACACA
>CAZEWB010000775.1:0-2312 GCA_964515655.1 uncultured Bacteroidales bacterium | reverse complement strand
TGTGTTGGGTGTGTTTGGGTTGTTTGGTAAGAAGCGGCTCATTGAGAATAATATTGGCAAGGGAAACCCATTTAACGCTGACCAGTGACTTTGCGATCCTGTAAGATACCGGTGAAGTTTTATAGCAGACAACCTGGGGTACTCCCATAAGCGCGGTTTCGAAAGTAGTTGTACCTGATTTAGCCATGCAGGCACAAGATCTGAGAAGTATAGAATGACTTCCTTCCCGGCTTATTGTAACTGGGAAATCTCCTATAATATTCTGGTAAACGGAATCATCAATATTGTTTGCAGCTCCTATTACAAAGGAATAGTTTTTTTCCAGTTCGCGTGCTGCTTCCAGCATAACAGGCAGTATAGCGTTGACCTCGGACAGGCGGCTTCCGGGAAAAATAGAGATGAGATTTGAATCAGGATGAGAGGATGAAATCGGGGGAAGTGTATGAACATCGAGCAGGGGATGTCCCTCGAATTCCACTTGAATTCCATATCTTGCATAAAAGTCCTTCTCGAATGGCAGTATGACAAACATCTTATTGGTATAATCACGTACAGTGTATACCCGTGACTTGTGCCATGCCCACACGGTAGGAGAGATATAGTAATAAACACGTTTAACTTTTCCGAATATCTTTTTTGCAACACGAAGATTAAAGCCGGGAAAATCGACAAGAATTAACGCGTCCGGTTTGAATTCATCGATCTGTTTATAGCATGTTTTAAAGTTCTTCTTGATGGTCCTTATGTTCTTAATAACTTCGGTAAAGCCTATAAAACTCAGTTCGGTAATGTGTTTAAGAATGTTCACTCCCTGGGCTTTCATGAGATCGCCACCCCAGCCCGTGATTACAGCGTCCGGGTCAAATGCCATAATCCCTTTTACAAGGTTTGATGCGTGCAGATCGCCTGAAGCTTCACCTGCTATGACGAAGTATTTCACTAAAGCATAAATTTAACTGTGAAAACCAGTAAAGCCCACAAAAGAGTTGCCAGAAGCACTCCCCGTGCAGAGTACCACCATTCTTTGTTGAGAAATATATAAAATATTCCAAGGTTCGGAAGTGCGCAAAGGCTAAGAATGGGTGACATTACATTCATTTCGGTAACAAGAATCAGAAAATCGTAGAATGATTTTGCGGGGTGCTGAATGAGATAAAACAACATTGTGCAAATTGTGGGCAGGAATATGCCCAGAACCAAACCTGTTACTAATCTGTTATACAGAGGTCTGCCTGCCATAGGTCCAGTTGTTTATAAATTTAATCCCATCATACGAAGTAAAATCGGTTTCAATAGGAACAATTGCAACATAGTTGTTGGCCAGCGCCCATTCATCGGTATCTTTTGCGTTGGGTTCAAAATTATGAAAATCTCCGGTAAGCCAGAAATAAGTTTTTCCGTATGGGTCGGTACGTTTTTCGTATTCTTCGCGCCATACGCCCCGTGTCTGTCTGCATACGCGGATACCTTTTATATCCTTATAAGGAATATCGGGAATGTTAACGTTAAGGCAGGTACCCTGAGGCAGTCCTGTTTCAATCAGGTTGTTCATGATGTCGGATATCGTCTTGCAGCATTCAGTGAAATCGGCTTTTGACGAAGGATTGAGTAAAGAAAATCCGACCGATGGGATCAGGTTAAGGCAGCCTTCAACAGCTGCGCCCATAGTGCCCGAATATATTACGCTTATTGATGCATTGCTTCCGTGATTTATACCGGAGACAAGAAAATCCGGTTTGCGGGGCAGCAACTGATTTATTGCCAGTTTTACCGCGTCAACAGGTGTACCGCTACATGAAAAGACATGAAGGTTTTCCTCTTCTTTTATTTTGTTGGCATAAACCGGCATTGAAATGGTAATGGCATGTGATTTACCCGACTCACCTTTTTCAGGGGCAACTACCCAGATATCGCCAAGGGGTGAAATAACTTCTATCAGTGCTTTAAGCCCGCCGGCCTGTACGCCGTCATCGTTAGATACCAGTATCAGGGGCTTTTCATTCGTTTTGTTCATTTATAAGGTCAGTTATCAGACCGTAAAAATAACGAATGGATATGAGAACTTATTATTTTTTTTATTAACACATTTCTTATTCATTAAAAAAACACCACGTCTTTGCGAGGGAGCAACACCGGCAATGAGAAGCTGAGGTCGTCAATAGCGACCGAAGCAATCGTTGTGTGCATGCATGTGTGCGGAGCCGCAGGCAAACGGGATAGTATGATGTGTTTTTCCTGAGACAAAAAAAACAGTCGTACTTCGACACGACCTTAAAACATCAACTATATTATTTCAGACAATCGGGTCGGCT
>CAZEWB010000774.1:0-2314 GCA_964515655.1 uncultured Bacteroidales bacterium | reverse complement strand
GAATTTCAGCACGAAGCCGAACGAAGAAATTTGAAGTTTTTAGAGGTGCCCATAAGCGCTTTTCAACTAAAAGTATGTTAAAGACATTTTTTTTAGTCATCATAAATAGATACTTTTGAGAAAAAATTGAAGATATGTCGAAAATAAAAGTTGCAATTAACGGGTTCGGACGCATCGGCCGTAACGTTTTCAAAATCGCCCTTGAACGCAGGGACATGGAAATAATAGGTATTAATGATATTACTGATACCACTACACTCGCCCATTTACTTAAGTACGATTCCACTCAGGGAAGATTCAACGGTACTATCGAAGTAACACCGGAAAGCATGATAGTTAATGGTATTAAGATACCCGTACATGCTGAAAGAAAGCCTTCGCAGATACCCTGGGTCAGTATTCCTGATGTTGTAATTGAATCAACCGGCGTATTTGTTTCTAAAGAAAGTGAAAAAGGCGGTTATGGCGACCACCTTAAAAATGGCGCTAAAAAAGTCATACTCACTGTTCCTTCCAAAGATAAGATCGACCGCACGATAGTTTTAGGTGTTAACAACGGCGACCTGAAACCGGAAGACCAGTGTGTTTCGAATGCTTCCTGCACAACCAACTGCCTTGCGCCAATCGTTAAAATACTGAATGACAATTTCGGTATCGAAAGTGGGTTCATGACGACCATACATTCTTATACAAACGACCAGGTAATACTCGATGGACCGCATAAAGACCTTCGTCGTGCCCGCTCTGCTGCTCTTTCACAGATCCCGACAACCACAGGCGCCGCTAAAACAGTAGGTAAAGTTATTCCGGAACTTGCAGGCAAACTCGACGGCCTTGCAATCCGCGTCCCTACCCCTACAGGCTCACTGGTTGACTTTGTCGCAAATCTTAAAAGAGAAGTGACAAAGGAAGAAATTAACATGGCTGTAAAAAAGGCTGCCGAAACTACAATGAAAGGTATTGTTGAATATACCGAAGATCCTATTGTTTCAGTTGATATTATTCACAACACACATTCCAGTATTTTCGATGCTCAGAGCACAATGGTCCTTGGTAAATCAGTTAAAATACTGTCTTGGTACGACAACGAATGGGGTTATTCCTGCAGGGTTGTCGACCTGATTCCATTACTCTTCTGATAGAGTAAAAAAAAAAGGCTGCCTGAGCAGCCTTTTTTTATCTCCACTTGCTAACCTTATTTAGTAGGAGCAACAACAGCTGAATCAACAGCCAGTGTGTCAGCAGCAGCAGCAGCGATTGAATCCTGAATGCGCTGAGCTTCCATGTCAGCTTTCATGATTGAATCCTGTTTCAGTGAATCAAGCTTTTTCTGTTCAGCAGCTTTTTCTTCGGCGCTGGGACCACAAGCTACCATAAAAGCAGCAACAGTTAGAAAAAAAAACAATTTTTTCATTTTATTTTAATTTAGTGTTTTCGGTGCAAATGTATATTTTATTATTATTATTATTTCACATTTGATAACAATTTTTTTATAAACACATAATTATCAGTATATCTTCAGAATATCCACTTTATAACCGCTCTATTATTCTTTATCTTTTAAAAAATGAAGTCTTGTTTCTCAAAAAAATAAGAGAATTCAAAGCCGACTCTCTGGAAATGTATTAATTTTGTCCTAAATAGTATTTTATGATTTACAGATTTTTTCTTCTTGCCGGTTTGATGTTTTTATTTGTAAACAATGTCTGTTCCCAGGAAGTAGTAAAGGAAAAAGAAACAGAAAAAGCAAATAAACCGGGTGGGTCAGCTGTGAACAAAGAAGTTAAATCTGAAGAGCTGTTCGAAGAACCTACAATCAAAGCAGAAGAATCAGAACTTAAAGAAGAAATTGAGGAATCTCCCGTAAGAGGCGAACCCATTATTGGCGCTGAAATATTCGAGGAACAGACTCCTGCACAACCTGTCGAGAATAAAAAATCAACAAAAAAGGACAAAAAGAAGAAAGAGGATGGAATAAAAGAGGACTAACCCTCAGAACTTAGTTCTTTGTATATAGCGGTCAACCTTATTCAGGCATGGATAAACATCAAACACATAACACTTAATGCTTAAATGAATGCTTAAATGAGCATTAAGATATACTGAGACAATTACTTAAGTGTTCTATGTTAAATATTAAGTGTTAGGTGTTTTATAAAATACTTAAAAAATGCTACAATTTATTCCGTTGCCAAGTCAGGAGGTCTGAATCCTACTCCCTGTCGGTCTCTCTGAGGATTTCCAGCATATTCATACCACCATCCGGCTTTTTCAATACTTCAAGTAGTTTACTGCATTCTGCTTCAACAGAGTT
>CAZEWB010000773.1:0-2316 GCA_964515655.1 uncultured Bacteroidales bacterium | reverse complement strand
CGAAAAGCAGCAGAAAATGGGAAAACTTACTGCACGCGAACGTATCCTTGCCCTTTTAGATAAAGACAGTTTTCACGAATACGACCTGTTTGTTGAGCACGATGCACGCGATTTTGACATGGCCGACAAAGTATTTCACGGCGATGGTGTTATCACAGGAACCGGGACAATTTTTGGCGCTCCCATTTGTATTTATGCACAGGACTTCACAGTAGCAGGAGGATCGCTGGGCTTTATGCACGCCCGTAAGATCACCAAGATCATGGACCATGCGCTTAAACTGAGAGTTCCCCTTATCGGGATAAACGACTCCGGGGGTGCGCGTATACAGGAAGGCGTAAATTCACTTGCCGGTTACGGCGAGATATTCTTCAGAAACACATTGAATTCCGGTGTGATCCCCCAGATCTCGGTTATCTTAGGACCCTGTGCCGGCGGCGCTGTGTACTCACCCGCACTTACCGACTTCGTTTTTGTGGTCGACCAGATTTCAAAAATGTTTATTACCGGCCCTGATGTAATAAAGTCAGTTCTTGGCGAAGAAATTTCCCAGGAGGACCTTGGAGGTGCACGCGTACATGCTGAAAAAACCGGGAATGCCCATTTCTTTGCAAACAGCGAAATCGAGTGTTTTGAACAGATAAAGAAACTTGTTACATTTATTCCATGGAACAATACCCGCCGCCCGCTTCCTTTCAAACCCAAGGAACCACAGAAGGAGTTCGATATCGACAAAATAGTACCGGGCGACCCGAAACTTCCTTATGATGTCCGCAACATTATCCGCGCTGTTGCCGACGACAGCGATTTTCTTGAAGTCCAGGAGCACTGGGCTCAGAACATGGTCATCGGTTTTGCCCGAATTAACGGCGAAACTGTTGGTTTTGTATGCAACCAGCCAATGTATCTTGCCGGTGTGCTTGATGTGGATTCGGCCGATAAAGCAGCACGCTTCATCCGCTTCTGCGATTCATTCAATATTCCTGTTGTAACGCTGGTTGACCTTCCCGGTTACCTTCCGGGTGTTGACCAGGAACATGCAGGAGTTATCCGTCACGGAGCAAAACTTCTATATGCATACAGCGAAGCTACTGTTCCCAAGATCACCGTTATCATCCGTAAAGCTTATGGCGGAGGTTATATTGCAATGGGATCGCGCCATCTCCGTGCCGATTTCGTATTTGCATGGCCCGGCGCTGAGATCGCAGTAATGGGACCCGAAGGAGCAGCAAACATCATCTTCCGCAAGGAAATATCAGAAGCAGAAGATCCTGAAAAGATGCGCAAACAAAAAGTAAAGGAATACAAGGAAAAATTTGCCAACCCTTATGTGGCTGCAGCAAAAGGCTACATTGACTCGGTGATAGAACCAAAGGAAACCAGAAAACTCCTTGTTCACGCTATTGATGTTTCGAAGGAAAAATACAGCTCGATACCTAAAAAGAAACATGGTATACCTCCTTTTTAAAAATTTACCGTAATTATTCAGGTATAAAGTTGATAGGTTGAGCAACTGGTTTGGTTTAATGTAAAAAGGTAATAGGGATGGAAAAAGAAAAGAAAAAAATAAGAGGTTTTAAGGATGGGGCTGTCTCAAAACCAATGGCTGCTGAAAATCATCATTGCCCCATCCCTAAAGGGTGTGCTGATTTTCAGCGACTTTCTCCCTTTAGGGCGGGGCAAAAAGTCGATGAAAATCACAACGGGAATAGTTTTGAGACAGCCCCAGAACTTTTATCAGCATTCACAGAACAAAGTTTACTATCAACCAATAACGATAATCTTAACCAGCAGCCCAACCATATAACCATTGACCAAAAACCAAACCAGCAGCCCAACCATACAACCATTAACCAAAAACCAAACCAGCAGCCCAACCCATAAACCATTTACTATGAAAAGCAAAAATTTTCAAATAACCCGAACACTAACAATATACCTTTATGCCACACAGAAAAGACAACAAGGAATATAAGACTTTGCAGATCGATGATGCGAAGTATAAAACGCTTTCCACAACTAAATACGACGCAAGAGTGCCTTATAAAGCACCCGACGAAAGCAAGATCATCAGTTTTATTCCGGGAACTATTGTAAAGATAACTGTCGAAGAAGGTGAACTTGTCAAGGAAGGTGATAAACTCCTTGTCCTCGAAGCAATGAAAATGCGTAACCAGTTGCTGGTACCGTTCGACGGAAAGATCATAAAGATACATGTTCAGGAAGGGCAGATTGTCCCGAAAAACCATTTACTTGTCGAAATTGAGTTTATGATAGTTCACGAAAAACCGAAGAAAAAAGCGGAGACGGAAGAAT
>CAZEWB010000772.1:0-2317 GCA_964515655.1 uncultured Bacteroidales bacterium | reverse complement strand
AAATCGTTTCCTGTCATGTAGGAACTGCCACAGGTAGTCGAAGCATCATAATTATTACCGGAACCGGCAGTTGTCATTCCACTCTGACTATAAGGAAGCGCACTTATGACCAAAGGATTGGAGCAGGTTGAGCCGGGTTGGGCCGACATGTTTACTGCCCAGATAAAAATGGCAAGAAGAACAGATAACTGTTTCATAAGATGTTTTTGTTTAAGACAAAGTTAATTGATGAAAGGTTGCAAAAAAAACAAAATCACTTTATTTTTTTTCTCTTCTGAAAAGATATCTTGTTATAAAGATGCCGGTGTTCTTTTCGCTGCTTTCGACACCGGCTACAACCGAATATACTTCCCATCCCTGATCGGCCAGTTCATTCAATTTGCTTACAATTACCTGGTCGTTGTTCCTGATATTTTTAAAGTTGATACCAACCATGCTGAAGAAGTTTTCGAGATTAATCTCGATCATCTGATTTGTCTTATCAGTTGTGATAAGCCTCGAACGGCCCAGGCCACCGGGAACAACGGATTCAACTGCACTGATCTGGAGATATTCCCATTTCTGTGAAAAAACGGTCGTTATTGACATCAGGAACAGCGCTGCAAAAAAGAGTTTTTTCATAATAACAAGTTTTACTTTTAAAAAAAAGCCGGAGAATCAATCCCCGGCTATATATTGGTTAATGGTTTATTCCAGACTGCCCACGGCCTTTTCAACTTCGGTTAAAATGTCGCAACTTTTTACAAGCGCTTTCATTTTATTATGATCAGGGTAGAGCGGACGATCAATATCCAGATATTCTACGTGTTTGCGGATAGTATCTTTAGCTTTTTGAGTTCCGGCGCCAAATTTATATTTAACCTCATCATACTTTTCACGTAAGTCGAGCGCCTGAGATGCTGCCATAAACTCAATACCTAATATCCCGTATGCATTATCAAGTATTCTGAAATTCTTTAATGCTGTATTCATTCCCATCGAAACAAAGTCTTCCTGATCGGCTGCTGCCGGAATTGACTGAATACATGCCGGCATACATAAAATGCGTTGTTCTACGATCTGCATATCGGCTGTATACTGACTTAACATCATTCCCGAAAACATGCCTGCACCTTTTGTTAAAAATGGCGGCAGACCAATGCTCAAAGCCGGATTATTCAAACGGTTCATTCTTCTTTCGGAAAGAACACAAACCATAGTCACTGCAGCGCCGACGATGTCCATAGGAACTGCAACGGGTGATCCCTGGAAGTTAGCTCCTGAAAGAGCCAGATTTTCTTCAGGGAAAAAGATGGGATTGTCGCCAACACCATTCATCTCAATTTCTACCTGTTCGCGGGCCCATTTTACTGCATCATGTGCAGCGCCAATAACAGCCGGAGTTGAACGCATGGAATATGCATCCTGAACTTTAACTTTCAGTTTATTTTCAGCCAGATCTCCTTTGGAACAAACTTTATGAATAGCTGTAGCGCTTCTTATTCCGCCGGGAAATCCACGTGCAATGAGTAAACGCAGGTCATATGGTTTCAGATTTGCTTTTAATGCTTCTAATGACATGGCACAGGCTATTTCGGCTTGTTTTAAAAAGTTATTGGAGTCATACAGCATCATAGCGCTCATTCCTGTTAGAAAATTCGAGCCATTAATAGCGGCCAGGCCATCTCTTGCCTCTAATCCCGGAATTTCAATCCCGGCGCGTTTAAATGCCTCTTTACCCGGAAGTAATTCACCTTTATAATAGGCATCCCCTTCACCCATCATTAATAATGCTATCTGCGACATTGGTGCAAGATCGCCACATGCGCCGACTGATCCTTTTTCACAAACCATTGGAGTTACACCCTTGTTAAGCATTTCTACAAAAGTCTGTGTGATTGCAAGGCGACAACCGGAATTTCCATGTGCATGGACATTTGCCCGTAGCAGCATCGCAGCACGGACATGATCGATAGGAGCAGGATCCCCGATACCGGCAGCATGGTTGTAAACTAAATATCTCTGAAAATCCTTTACCTGATCGTCATTTAAAACAATTTCCGAAAATTCCCCGATACCGGTGTTTACACCATACATGATCTCATGTGCTACAATTTTCTTCTCGAGCATTGCACGACATACATTGATCCTTTTGACAGCATCAGGATGAAGTTCTACTTTTTCATTGTTTCTGGCGACTTTTACCAAATCTTCGATGGTAAGTCCGCTTCCTTTAATTACTATGGCCATATTTTCTGTTTTTTGAGATTATTAAATTAGACTTTCCAAAGTAAAGTAAAATTTAATAATCAAAACAAACCCAAACACACCCAACACA
>CAZEWB010000771.1:0-2325 GCA_964515655.1 uncultured Bacteroidales bacterium | reverse complement strand
AAAATATTCGCTCCGGGTCACGGACTTGACACAAAAGGGCTTGAGATTTTTTCAAAGGAATATGCTCTTGTATTCAACCTCAATCACCCTAATCTGCTAAAACCGGCTCATTTCGATGATTATGAAAGCCATCCTTATCTCGTTATGCCATTTTTGAAAAATGGTTCCTGCTTTGACCGTATAGGAGAATTTTCAGAAAACGACGTTCCGCTTTTCATTAAAAATATTGCAGGTGCTTTAGATTATCTTCATAGCGGGAACCCACCGATTATCCACCAGGATATTAAACCCGATAATGTTCTTATTGACGAAAGGAACAATTTTCTTTTGTCTGATTTCGGCATAAGCACAAGAATCCGCCGGACCCTCACCAAAAGCATGGGTACGAAAGAAGGCAGCAGCGGCACATTGCCCTACATGGCGCCTGAACGTTTTGGCAAAAAACCTGACCCGACTTCCGCAGGAGATATCTGGGCGTTCGGAGCAACACTCTTTGAACTCCTCTCAGGAAATTTGCCTTTTGGAGAAAGCGGCGGACTGATTCAAAAAGGAGGAGCCGAAATTCCCGAACTGCCCGAAACAATTTCACAGGACCTGCAAAAACTTATTTATAATTGTCTCGCACCTGAACCGTCAAACAGGCCAACTGCATCAATGCTTACCACTGCTGCCGAAGAATATATGAAAACCCGTAAGTGGCAGGTACAGGAAAATGAGAAAAGGGAAATTGTTACTGAACCGGAAGATTTTCCAGTTGAAACTTTAATGCAATCAAGACCTACTGAAATAAAAATTCACGAAAGCATACAGGAATCAGATAAACCGGAGTCTCTCAAAAAATCCGAAGATGTCCCCCTATTACCATCGAAACCTGTCAGAAAATCCAAAGCAAAATATTTGTGGTTCGGATTAATATTTTGTGCAGTAATTGCCAGTTGCTTATTGATTTGGTACTTAAATAAAGGGGAAGGAAAAGAAGCATTCGACCTTCAGCAGGCATTTGACATAATTGAGAACTATCAACGTTCATTGATTGACCAGACTTTCGATGCTGACGATTATTTTGCCGATAACGTGGAAAAGTTCTTTACAATGGAAAACACCACACCCGATGCCATCAACGATTATATCCGCAATGATTATTACAGCGATTATTCAAATGTCCAGTTTGAAGTCAACAAATATACCAGCACTTTCATCGAAAACAACGGACAATATACTGTAGAATTTAATAATAATGGTTCTTATTACTGGGTGCCGAAAAAAAAACAGGTAACTTACACCACGCGCGTAAGAGTAATTTTTGATTTAGAAAGAAAAATCAGGTATTACAACGATTATGAAATAATTAGTAAAAACGTTACTGAATCAACAAACCCTGTATCTTATGTAGAAGATCCATTACAAAAGCAAAAGAAAGACAGTCAAAAAATTGTTGACGAAGAAACTACAGTATTAAAAGACAAGGCAAAAAATGCTGACGAAGAAACTACAGTATTAAAAGACAAGACAAAAAATGCTGACGAAGAAACTACAGTATTAAAAGACAAGACAGAATATGTCGAAGAAGAAGCTCCTGCATTAATCGTGGTAGAAGAAATGCCGGTATACCCGGGAGGAGAAGAAGCAATGCTGAAGTACATTTCAGAACATATCGAATATCCGCAAATATGTAATGAAATGAACATCAGCGGTAAGGTTTTTGTAAGCTTCGTCGTTAACGAACAGGGAAAAGTTGAAAAAGTAAAGGTTGTAAGAGGTGTTGACCCCGCACTTGACAAGGAAGCAATACGCGTTATCCAGTCGCTTCCAAACTGGACTCCCGGCAGGCAGAGAGGTAAACTCGTAAAAGTACAGTTCACAATCCCGATTAATTTCAAATTAGAGAACTAATTGTTTAAATGAAACACCTGTTAGCATTCTTTTCTGCGTATAGTTTCATACTATCAACTACTCGACTTACTCCGTTTAAGCGGGCTGCCACTTTTTTATCAGACTGTATGCCATTTCAAAATTCTCATGTATATTTGAACTGTTAGATATTGCATATTCTTAAATGATGCCCGAAAAGAATACATTATTCGCAAACCGTTACCTCCACCAAGAACTGAAAGGAATAGGTAGCTTCAGCGAAGTGTGGAAAGCAATCGACAAAAAAGCAGGCGACATGGTCGTTGCAATAGAGATTTTTATTCCGGTCAGCCATAGTAGAAATATATCAATGATAAAAAATATTTATCTTTGTAACAAAGGATTACAGTAATGAAAAACTTTTTATTTATTTTATTTAAAAATTGTTTTATTATTTCACTTATGATTTTAATA
>CAZEWB010000770.1:0-2333 GCA_964515655.1 uncultured Bacteroidales bacterium | reverse complement strand
TTCTAATTCGGACCGTTCCCGGTTTCTTTTTAACTTACCCTCTTCATATTTCAAAAATCCGAATGATTCCGCGATCGATCTTGCTTTATCCTGATTTCCCTGAATCAGTTCCCGTATAATTTCATGCTCCAGCCGCGTGAATTTGAAGCCATGGAAACGGTAATCCACGAACGCTTCCCAGGCCATCGGGCACCATTTGCTGACGATTTCATGGCCGATAATCCCGGCGTATTCGCGGATTTCATACTGCGCGTGTTCATCCATCCGCAGCGCCAGAAAATGAAACAGATTATGCAGATCGATTTTCCAGTAGGCTTCGGTATAGGTCGCCAGCGGAAGATCTTTGCGCGCCTGCTCTCTGGCGATGCCCGCCTTTATACGGTTTTCATAGATTTCACGGGTATTTTGATGCATCTCTTTTTCCTGATCCGTGAAGAATTGCCCCTGTCCCGCATCCATAAATCCGTGACTGCCCTGTCTGTTCTGAGCCGCCTGAAGACGCCACTGATCGGGCTGAGTTTCCTGCGCGGCATCGATGGCGACGGAGTATCGGGTGGAATATTCGTTTACATTGGCCGTACGGTGACGAATCCACTGCCGCCAGGCGTCCATGGGAACGCGGACATGCAGTTTTAGTTCGCACATTTCGAACGGTGTGGAATGCTGGTGACGCATCAGATAGCGGATCAATCCGCGGTCTTCGCTGACCTTTTTGGTGCCTTTACCATACGAAACTCTGGCCGCCTGAACAATTGATTCATCCGATCCCATGTAATCGACCACACGGATAAATCCGTCATCCAGCACATTAAATTTTTTGCCGAGAACAGCGTCGAGCGATTCCACAACGGGACGTTTTAAACGATCTGCTTTTTCCTGCATAAGCCCTCGGTATTTTATGGTTATGAGTTTCAATTTTAAGGGTTCAATTTATCAAAATTATTTAAGGATTCAAAAAATTATCAAATTTAGACAGTAGAAAGATCGGGGCGTAGAGGCACTACAAACCCAGTGGGAATAATGAATTAAGAATGAATTTTAAACAGAAATCTGTCCATATTTGCAGACAAAATCTATTATTCTGTCAAACATTTTTTCTTTTACTTTGCCATTTCTAAAACTATGACTTATATTTATCTCAACTTTTTTCCAAACACCGCTGCATCAGCAGCCTTTGACAATTTTATCATCTTATTTGCAATACAAGACAAGAGAATTTTTTACACGTTGCCTGTTTAATCCACATCCGGTATAAACAGGTATTTTTTTTTATACATCTGCTAAACGCATTTTTGGCGGCTAAAGCGATACCAAACAGCTCAATCCTTTTCATGCTAAAAAGGAGTCTTTTTATGCAGGGAAGAGTCACGGCAAATTTGCTCAATGTTCGCAAACGACCGGATATCAACAGTAAAAAGACCGGTCGCCTGTCGATGAATGATCTTGTTGAGATTACCGGACAGCTGGATAAATGGCTGGGTATCCGCTACAACGGCGGATTTGGTTATGTGCATGGCAATTATCTTGAACCGGTTGAAAAGACCGGATCGGTCCGGGGCAAAGTTAACGTGAATGTGCTGAATGTCCGCAATAGGCCGGGATTCGATGGTAAGATTCTCGGCACACTCAGACAAAACTCGTTAGTGACTCTAACCGCGCTTTATGGTGACTGGCTGCAGATTATCTTTAAAAAAGTATCCGCTTATGTTCGTCGTGACTATATAAATCCCATGGAACCGGATCATCCCGAAGTGGGTGTCGTGACCGCCGGAATACTCAATATCCGTTCACAACCGTATATTACTTCCCCCGTTCTGGGACAACTCTATAAAAATGATAAAGTTAATATCAGCGGACGTAACGGAAACTGGTATGAAATCATCTTTGACCATCAGCCCGCTTTCGCCCATGCTAATTATATCGAATTGATCGGACTCCCGGTAGAAGAAATATCCCCCGCGCCTGATACAGAACAATCCTTTGAATCCCTACTTCTGGAACCGGAGAGATTGATGGTTGAACAGGGCACACCGGAAGCAAAAAAGACAGCGCGTGTCTGGAACCGTTACGGCGGATTGCTTCAGGCGTTAAGCGACCAATATCATATCGAACCTGCCTGTTCGGTGGCGGTGCTCTGTGTGGAAAGCGCGGGGGAAGGATTTGATAAAAGCAATGCCAACCGCATGATCATCCGTTTTGAGAATCACAAGTTCTGGACTTATTGGGGAGAACAGTACAGTAAAATCTATCATCAGCATTTTAAATACGGACGTCAGCAATTGGGGAAAACAAAGGCGTGGCTGGGTCATTTCTTTCGCGAAAGTGAAGGCGAT
>CAZEWB010000769.1:0-2336 GCA_964515655.1 uncultured Bacteroidales bacterium | reverse complement strand
GTGTTGGGTGAGTTTGGTTTTTGTTTTTGTTCCCTGATAAAAGATCCAACAAGTTCGGGTATTGAAATATTTTCAGCTTCGGCCTTGTAATTTTTCACAATACGATGTCTTAGTACCGCAATGGCAACAGCTTGCACGTCTTCGATATCTGGAGAAAACTTGCCGTTAAGAAGAGCGTGTGCTTTTGCTCCTATTATCATGTTCTGTGATGCACGCGGGCCGGCACCCCAGTTGAGATACTGTGAAGCCCTGGGATGTGAAAAAGAAAGGTTGGGACGTGTGGAACGGGCAAGTGATACTGCATATTTGACTACGTTATCGTTTACGGGAGTCCTGCGTATCAGGTCCTGAAAATAAATAATATCCTGTGCTGTAACTAAAGTATCGAGTTGCGGAATATAATCAGTAGTAGTAGTTTTTACAATATTTACTTCCTCATCATACGAAGGATAATCGAGCCAGATATTGAACATGAATCTGTCAAGCTGCGCTTCAGGCAATGGATATGTACCTTCCTGCTCGATAGGGTTCTGAGTAGCAAGAACAAAGAAAGGTTCCTCTAACCAGTATGTTTTGTTTGCAGCAGTAACTGATTTTTCCTGCATCGCTTCAAGAAGAGCCGATTGTGTCTTTGGGGGCGTACGGTTTATTTCATCTGCAAGGATAAAGTTCGAGAAAATGGGACCGCGAATAAATCGGAATTCCTTATTTGCATCAAGGATCTCGGTTCCGATGATGTCAGACGGCATAAGGTCGGGCGTGAACTGAATCCTGTTGTATTTTAAACCAAGAATTTTTGCTATCGTGGTTATAAGCAATGTTTTTGCAAGGCCGGGGACTCCTATCAGAAGGCAATGCCCTCGACTGAAGAGCGAAATTGTAACTTCACTGATGATTTCATCCTGCCCGATAATTACCTTGGCGATCTCTGATTTAAGTTTCCTGTTAAGATCACGCAGGGCCTCTACTGCTTCCGTATCGTTTTTAAAGCTGATCATAATTACTTGTTTATCCAGTTAAAAGTAAAGCCACAATTGGCATAAGAATCGTCGATCTGTATGTAGGTTACCTTTTGCTTTTTTTCTACCCATGCACGCATTGTTTCCTGCTTCTTCATTGAAAGCGCCGACTCCTGAATCCTCTGATAATCGTCCTTCAGGTTAGCTTTATGGGCAGTAACCCTTGTTTTCAGGCGAATTACCTTGTATCCTTTTCTTCCGGTCTCATTATAGAACTCATACGGTGAAGTATATTCACCCACTTTCAGTTTCTTTGCATAGAAATTTGTTAAAGGATCCACTTTTTCAAGCTGTTCAGCAGTAAAACGGCTGTTGCCGGTTATTGGATTTATCCACAACCCTGCATTATTTTTTGTTTCCTCGTCATCACTGTATTTTTCAACGGCTTCGGCAAAAGTAAGAGTATCTATTCTGACCTGGGTCATAACACTATCGAGCCTTGTGCGTGTCTTTACTGTTTCCGAAGGAGGAAGTTTCGGGGACATAAGTATATGCCTTACGTTAATAAGTTCACCGCGTCTTTCGACAAGCTGAATGACATGATAACCGTAATCGGTTTCGACAATTCTTGAGAGTTCTCCTTCTTTAAGATTAAAAGCAACGGCTGTGAACTCAGGGACAAGTTCGCTGCGCCCCACAAATCCCAGTTCGCCTCCTCTTTTTGCAGTTTCAACATCTTCGCTGTATAAGGCTGCAAGTGTCGCAAAGTTCTCCCCGTTCATTATTCTTTCCCTTATCTCGTTCAGATTCTCCTTGGCAAGAAGTTTTATTTCTTCAGGGATGACCGGATACATTATTATCTGTTCGATCTCGATCTCCTCCTCTATAAAAGGGATACTGTCTTCATTCATGCCCTTAAAGAATAACCTGACTTCCGCAGGAGTCACTTTAATATCACCGGAGACCTTCATTTCCATCTTTTCGGCAAGCATCTGGTTCTTTAAACTTTCATACAGGTCGGTTTTGATCTGCGAGATGGTCTTCCCGAAATATTCCTCAAGTTGTTTTTCAGAGCCTATCTGCTGTACAAAATACTGAATACGCCTGTCTAATTGTTCGTTTACATCACGGTCGGTTACTTCAAGACTGTCGAGGATGGCCTGGTTTACAAGAAGATTCTGAAAGAGGAGGTCTTCGAATATTTTACATTTCAGATCAACACCCTCATAATCCTTCCCCTTGTTCATTTCTATAAAACGTGTCTCGATGTCGGATCTCAGTATAAGGTTGTTCCCTACTACTGCAAGCACTTTGTCTATCACTTCGTTCTGTGAGAACAGAACAGCAGCCCAAACAACACCAAACACACCCAACACA
>CAZEWB010000768.1:0-2342 GCA_964515655.1 uncultured Bacteroidales bacterium | reverse complement strand
CCCTCCCGGAATGACCTGCATTTATCACACTTCAAAATCTTTTATTACCTTTAACTCAAATTCAAAATCTATGAGAACACAATTATTATTAATTACACTGCTTGCGTTTATGATTTCGGGTTGCAGCAAGTCCGCCAAAGAACTTTTCGAAAGCGGCAAGGTAAAATATGAAAACAATGATTACTCCGGGGCGATGAAAGATCTGTCTGAATCTGTCGAATCCGATTCGGGCAATTCAGAAGCATATAATTATCTTGGGTTGATCTGTTTCAATTTTAATGACTATAAAACCGCTATCACACATTATACAAAAGCTACTGAGATCGATCCGAAATTTGCAGAGGCATACTTCAACCGGGGACACGCATACGAGTACACAATGGATACCGCAAACGCAATGTCGGATTACAGTAAAACAATTGAACTGAATCCTAAAAAATACGAGGCATTTTACAGCAGGGGACTTATAAAATCGCTGCTAAATGACTACAACGGAGCGATCTCTGATTTCACCTCAGTAATAGAACTGAGCAATGATCATTCGCCTGCCTACGAAAAACGGGGACTTGCAAAATCGGTCCTTAATGATTTTGAAGGCGCTGCGGCAGATCTTGATAAAGCTATTGAATTTTATCCCGGTTTTTCGGAATATTATTTAGAAAGAGGGGGGTTTAGGGTGGCTCTTGGCAATTACGAAGGTGCATTAAATGATTTTACAAAAGCAATTGAATTAAATCCCAATTATGTAAAAGCATATTCAGCCCGGGGATCGGTGAAAACAATTATTAAGGATTATGTCGGTGGTAGCGACGATTTTAAAAAGGCGATTGAACTCGACCCAAGCTTTGGTTTTGCATATTACGGACTTGGAATGGTAAAAATGTGTGTTGACCTTAGGGACAGCGGGTGCGAAGACTTTAAAAAAGCCGAACAATTAGGCGAGGCTCTGGCAACTGAAGCAATAAAAAAATACTGCAACTGACCTTTTCTGAAAAACTATTTGAGACCCCGCTTATTTTTTCTGCACCCATTTTTTGTCCTTATAATTCAGAACATAAAAACGCAGAACCTCACCACAACCCGTGCAGATATCACAGTACAGGGGTTCTACTCCCTGAAAGATTGATTTTGAATACTTGGGACCTATAGACCCGGTTTCTGCAGACTGGCCTGTTTTAACATTCTCTGCTATATTCCCGCAACCGCATCTCGGACATCTCATTTTATTTCATTTAGAAAGGTAAAATTAAGAAACCTTTTTACGAAAACGACAAAGCTGTGAAAAAGTCTCTTCAGTTTTTCTAACTTTGCAGCCTATATTAATAATGAATGAAACAGTTCAAGCGTTACCTTGTCACCACAGCCCTGCCTTATGCCAACGGCCCCCTGCACATCGGGCACCTTGCCGGCGTGTATGTCCCTGCCGATATTTATGTGCGCTATCTGCGTCAACGTAATGTTGATGTTAAGTTCATCGGGGGAAGCGACGAACACGGCGTTCCCATTACAATTAAAGCAAGGCAGGAAGGCGTAAGTCCGAAAGATATCGTTGACCGTTACCATACAATAATAAAAGACTCGTTCGAAAAGTTCGGAATTTCTTTCGACATATATTCCCGCACATCAAACAAGACACATTTCGAAACATCATCTGAGTTTTTCAAGACACTTTACGACAAAGGAACTTTTATTGAAAAGACCACCGAACAATATTATGACGAAGAAGTAAAACAGTTCCTTGCCGACCGTTACATAACCGGCACCTGTCCTCATTGCCGGAACGAAAAAGCATACGGCGATCAATGCGAAAAATGCGGAACATCACTTAACGCAACCGACCTTATTAATCCCCAAAGCACACTAAGCGGAAGCAAGCCTGTTCTGAAACCTACAAAACACTGGTTCCTTCCTCTCGATAAGTTCGAACCTGCTTTAAGAAAATGGATTCTCGAAGAACATAAAGAATGGAAAACAAATGTTTCCGGTCAGTGCAAATCGTGGCTCGACTTAGGACTGCAGCCACGTGCTGTGAGCCGCGATTTAGACTGGGGCGTTCCTGTTCCTGTAAAAGGCGCCGAAGGCAAAGTTCTTTACGTTTGGTTCGATGCTCCTATCGGCTACATATCTGCAACCAAAGAACTGACGCCCGACTGGGAAAAATACTGGAAGGACAAGGAAAGCCGCCTGATACATTTCATAGGAAAAGACAACATTGTTTTTCACTGCATAGTATTTCCCGCAATGCTCATGGCAGAAGGCAGCTATAACCTACCCGACAATGTTCCGGCAAATGAATTTTTAAATCTCGAAGGAGATAAAATTTCTACCCAACCCAACCAAAC
>CAZEWB010000767.1:0-2348 GCA_964515655.1 uncultured Bacteroidales bacterium | reverse complement strand
TGTGAAGGTAAAACAGAACTGCTATTGTATAAATAAACTCTTGCATCGAAGATATGAGCATAATTAGTAATTCTGCCAAAATTCCTGACCTCATTATTATTTGTTGTAGAAAAATTCAAATTATAAACAGAATCAGTAGTGCTATGCAGATAATAATCATTTTCGATCATAATCGTATAATTGCCTGTATCACATGGAAAACTATAATTCCCGTTTTGATCGGAATAAGTTGATATACTATCTGGTAAAAGAGTAATAGCTTTATTGGATAAGTTGTAGTCTAAGAAATCTTTTATGCCATTTTGATTATAATCATAGAATACATTTCCGCAAATAGAATTTCTGCTGAAAATGATATTCTTTGAATCAAAAG
The DNA here is from genome assembly GCA_964515655.1 of uncultured Bacteroidales bacterium. GTDB lineage: Bacteria > Bacteroidota > Bacteroidia > Bacteroidales > GWA2-32-17. The sequence goes on along the minus strand of CAZEWB010000767.1, from coordinate 1,975 downwards.
ATGAACAGAGATTATCCAACGGATCGTATGCATTTAGTTTAAGAGTATATTGACCTAAAGTATTTACAGAAATGATTGAATTTATATCACTACTGTCAGAAAAGACAATATAAGCGTTTGGTGGCTGACTTATCACTTCCCAGTAATAATTCATATTTGAAGGACCGTAATATGAATTAATGCTTAATTCGGTCTGATTTCCTACAACCGCAGTATCCGGACCTGCATTTATTATAGGGCTTCCAAAGAAAACCATCACAGTATCATATCCATAACACTGCCCGTTAAATTCCATCCAGTAATATGCCACTGTATCATTTTCTGAAGAATAATATGCAACTACATTTGGGTCATTGGAACAAGATGAACAGAATACAGTATCATTAGGCCAGTTTGTTGGATCATACCATGCATTCAGAACACTTTGCCAGTAACCGACCGTACCCGGTGTTGCAACTGCATTTAGTTCAACATAACTACCACAGACGGTCTGGTCAGGCCCTGCATCAGGTTGGGGAACCGAAATGTAATAAATCTGAATAGTGTCCTTGTCAAGGCAAGTATTGTTACTGGCATTTCTTTCGGTCCAGATGAACTGGTAAAACCCGTAATCAGAAACAGTAACTTCACCGTCCGGAGAATTTGTTGGCTGTATGTCAGCTGTGGATGTAACAAAAGGTTTTGTGTAAACCGACCAGTTCCCGTTTGGATTATCAATACTAAATTGTCCAGCAAGGTCGTAAGTTTTTCCGCAGACAGAGTCGTCTTCACCAGCATAGGCATCGGGGATCTCGTAGAAGGTTACAAGGACTGAATCGGTGGAGATACAGCCCTGGCTGTTTTGAGCTATCCAGTAAAAGTAAACCGGCGCCTGACTGTTTGTATAAAAATTGCCCACTGCCGAAGCATCAGCATTTATGTTTGCAGGTACATTGCCGGACTGGTTAATTGTAATTCCTGTTACGCTACTTGACCATTGAGCAAAGACAATCCCGGAACCTAACGTATCTGCAAACAGGTTTGCTGTATATCCGCACACTGCCTGCGTTGGGCCGACTTCGGCGTGAGGGGGTCTGAGAAAAGTGATCGACACCGTATCGCTGCTTGTGCATATTGAAGGTGGAATGGTTTCGGTAAGAATAAACTGAGTTGTAAACGTTGAAGAATAATAATATGGTATGATCGCTGTTGTATTCTCTGCAGTGGGGTTGCTGAAAATGACACCTGGTGTTAGGCATGTCCAGATTATTTCTGAACCCATATTGTGGGAATACGAACCGTGAAGATCAACAGTGATACCGCAAACCGTGGTATCAGGTCCTGCAATTGCATAACACTGTGCTTCTATATTGCTATTGGCAAAAAACAATGTACATGCTATAAGAATTAAAATATGTGTTTTCATAATATATGAGTTTTGCGTTTTCAATGGTAAGACAAAATGGAATGTGGTTTCGTTGCCTGAGCGGGAAAAGTTTTTATCCGGTATACTCAATGGACTAGTTTAAGACCCAAATTTCAAGACCCAAGATCCAAATTCCAAGGGAACTGTCTCTTGATTATTGTTATACATGAAACGGGGTAAATTGTTACATTTTTGTTAATGGTTTATGGGTTGGGCAGCTGGTTTGGTTTAAAGTCACTGGTCTGTTGTCAGGCCCATTAACTATAACCCTTTGACCAGACCAGATGCTCAACCTTTTAACCTATTACCTGATTAATTCAAACGATGAAGAAATTTATCCCGTTTACAGTATAGTTGTTCGTTTGACATTGAACATTTTTTATCGTTTTAATGAACAATTCCAAACTCTCAATTTTCAATGATCAATAATTCCAGGGGAACTGTCCCTTGGGGCTTGGATCTTGGATTTTTGGGCTTGGGACTAGTTTAAGACCCAAATTTCAAGACCCAAGATCCAAATTCCAAGGGAGCTGTCCCTTGATTATTGTTAGTTGTTCGTTTGACATTGAA
>CAZEWB010000766.1:0-2364 GCA_964515655.1 uncultured Bacteroidales bacterium | reverse complement strand
CGGGGTATAATGAATTATTAAATGGTTAAGGGCACCTCTAAAACTGAAAATCAGGTTTGCCCCTACCCTAAAGGGAGCCTGATTTTCAGACGCTTCACCCTTCAGGGCGGGGCGAAAAGCGTCTGAAAATAAATTAATAGAAGTACCCTTAAGAAATTCTTTTCTATCTTTGGTGAAAATTATTATACTCAATTCTTTCATTGACTGATGGAGTTTTCAATCATTATCCCAACCTGTAACCGGAACAGCATATTACTTTTAACCATAGAAAACACTATAAAGGTAGCTGACAAATTTACAATAAATTATGAAATTATTGTAGTTAATGACGGCGATACGGCAATTAACCTGAATAACGAAAAAATTACAATAGTAAATAATCCTAAAAAAGGTGTTGCAAGCGCCAGAAATTACGGCGTTTCTTTTTCCCGTTCCGAAAACATCCTTTTTCTTGATGATGACATACTGCTGACCTCAGATGCATTTGAAAGAATAATTAACTTTTTACGGACGTCAGAATTAAATAATGTATTGAATATTTGCTGGTCTTTTCCTCCTGAGTTGCTGAACAAAATGATAAAGACCTCCTTTGGCAGATTCCTTACGGGTATAAAGTATACAGAAATGAAAGGCTGGATGAAAGACGGGGCATGGAAGGAGAACCTTGAATACCCTACGGAGAATCTTGCATCCTATTGCCTGGCAATTAAAAAAAAGGCTTTTTATATCACCGGTGGTTATAACGAAGTATTTCCACATGCCGGTTTTGAAGACCTGGATTTTTCGCAGAGAGCAAAAATGAGAGGAATCGTTCCGCTTCTTAATACAAAACTCAGGATATGGCACAATGAGGCCGACAGGATAAACCCCCGCGAATGGTTTAAGAGAAGGTTCCGCGAAGGTGTTACCCGCGCAGTATATGTAAACGAAATGAAAGAGGGATCGTTATCTATAAAACCCGGATTTATAAAGCGTATTTTGTATTTATTTATCCTTTGGACGATGCCTCTTATTATTTTCCTGTCTAAAATTGCCAACCCCCTTCCTTTTCTCGACATCATTACTCATCCCTTTTATAAAGCAATAACCGGTGCAGAATTATTTTCAGGATACTCAAGCTATGTCAGAAAGAATTAAAATAGTATCAGTCTTCTCAATGATAGACCGGGCCAGGGAGTTTAACTGGTATGCAAGAGATCTTGATAAAAACAAATTTGATCTGTATGCTGTTTTTCTTCATCCTGTACAGCCTGCAATTTTAGAAGAATTCAGAAAATACGGAGCAAGAGTGTACTGGATAAGATACAGGGGAAAGAAAGATCAGCTAAGGGTTATATATAAACTGTACAGACTTTTCAGGAAGATAAAACCCGGGATCGTGCATGCCCAGCTTTTTGATGCGTCGTTTGCAGGAATGCCGGCAGCAAAACTGGCGGGGATCCGGAACCGCATCTGCACAAGGCATCATGGAATTCTGCATCACTCTTATTTTCCGCGAACAGTGAAATACGACAGGATGATAAATTCGCGGGCAAAAAAGATCATTGCTCCTTCGGCAGAGGTAGTAAGGATACTGACTGAAAGAGAAAACGTTCCGGCCGAAAAGATAGAACTGATACATCATGGATTTGATTTTAATGAGATAGCTGTTGCAGAAAATGATGCCGTTACGAAGATGAAGGAAAAATACGGGATCAAGGGATTTCCGGTTATAGGGACAGTCTCCCGTTTTACCGAGTGGAAGGGGCTTCAGTACACGATACGGGCGTTTAAAAACGTGGTCGCTGAGTTTCCCGAAGCAATTCTTGTAATGACAAATGAAGGCGGAGATTATCAGAAACAGATAGAATCAGAGCTCTCGTGTATTCCCCAAGGCAATTACAGGATCATTTCTTTTGAGCCCGAAATCCCTGCTCTTTTTAAAACATTTGATCTGTTTGTTCATGTTCCGGTCGATTCCCTGGCAGAAAGTTTCGGACAGGTTTATATTGAGGCATTGGCTTTGTCTGTACCATCTGTCTTTACAAAGTCGGGTATTGCATGCGAAATAGAAGACATTGATTCCTTTGCAACAATAATTCCTTATAATGATGCGCTCTCAATTGAGAAAGCCATTCTTCAGTTTATCCGGGATCCGTTACCGTTTAAGGATAAGGCAAAGGCAGGGAAAGAATATATAATTAACAGATACAGTTTTTCGGAAAAGATCCGGAAAACCGAAGAGTTATATTTGCGGTTAATGAATAAATAACTGATGATACGCAAAAAGACAGTGAATAAGCCCCAAGATCCAAGCCCCAAGGGACGGCTCCCTTGGAATTTGGGACTTGGGTTTAGATCCTTCACTTCGTTCAGGATCAATTC
>CAZEWB010000765.1:0-2366 GCA_964515655.1 uncultured Bacteroidales bacterium | reverse complement strand
GTTTTCCTGTGCATACACTTATAAGAATGGGAACTATAGACAGCACGAGTCTTTTTGTCGGGCAATGGTATCCGCAGATCGCCGTCTACGACGATGTTTACGGATGGGATACCCGCTCTTACAACGGGATGGCGGAATTCTACAACGACTTTTCAAATTTTGAAGTTGAGATAACAGTTCCCGAAAAATTCATGGTATGGGCGACCGGCGAACCTCAGAATATGAATGAGGTTCTGCAGCCCCGGTATATTGAGAAATACAAAAAGGCTTCTGTTGCGGATGAAATAACACATGTAATTACAGATGAGGACCTGAGGAATGGCAACATAACAACTAAAAATAATACATGGAAATACAAGGCCGCAAATGTTCCTGATTTTGCATTCGGGATAAGCGATCATTACCTCTGGGACGTTACAAGCGTTGAGGTTGACAAGGCCACGAAAAGGAGGACCATTGTAGGAGTCGCATACAATAAAAAGTCAAAGGATTTTGACAAGGTATGCGAAATATCTAGGGAAACAGTAAGATCGTTGTCCACAGAAATGCCCGGAATTCCTTATCCGTATTCATACCTTACAGTTTATAACGGCGATTTCGGTATGGAATACCCAATGATAACAAATGTTGGTGCGCAGGAGGATTATGCCATGACGGTCTATGCCAATTCACATGAAATAGCTCATGCATATTTCCCCTTTTATGTAGGCACTAACGAGACAAAGAACGGATGGATGGACGAAGGGCTTACTGTTTTTCTGCCCGAAAAAGCACAAAGCAAAATGTCTCCGGGATTGGATATGGCCGTATATAACACAAGCGCGTTCTCATATTATTCGGGATTGGAAGATGAGCCTGCAGTATTAACTCCCACTCATTACCTTGATGCAAAGATTTACTTCTACCTGAATTACGCCAAGACGGAACAGGCGCTGAGGATGATGGAAATGCAACTGGGCAACGATCTGTTCAAAAAATGCCTGCTTACATTTATGGAAAGGTGGAAATACAAACACCCTACCCCGCTGGATTATTTCAATACTTTCAATGATGTCTCCAAGCAGGATCTTAACTGGTTCTGGCAGGCATGGTACTATCAGAGCGGAGGCATTCCCGACCTAACAATAACCAATGTCATCAAAAACAATAATAATTTCAATATAACGATAGCAAATAAAGGAGACCTGCCCATCCCTGTGGTCCTTTCATTTTATAATAATGAAAAACTTGTTAAGACAATCACTGAATCTGCAGGCAAATGGCAGAATAATGTGAATGAGATAAAACTGACCTTTGATGCACCTGAGGCTATCACAAAAATAATTTTAGGCAGTGATGTTATTCCTGATGCGAACCCGAAGGACAACGAGTATGCTGTAAGCCCGGATTAAGAATTACCTTATTCAAATTCCAAGACCCAAGATTCAAGACCCAAGACCCAAATTTCAAGACCCAAGTCTCAAGGGACCAAGTCGTCCGGCTCAGCATGACACCAACGCACATAAAAAATCAGTCATCCTGAGCCGACCCTGATGTCAGAATTAATATAGTTGAAGTAAAAAGGTCGTGTCGAAGGACGGCTGATTTTTTTCTTTTATGCACTGCTTCCTGCGCGCATCCTTCGACACGATTGCAAATACTACCTGCAAACATAAGCATACAAGCAGCAATCGGCTCAAGATGACGCGGCGCTTTTATACATTTCCCTTGCTCCGCAACAGCGTTTTATACTTCCATAAAGAAATTCTGTCTTTCAATGCATAAATTTTTGTATCTTTGGTAGGTAAATGGACGAAGTATCTTTGGCAACAAGCCTGAAATAATCACAATGCATTTTATAGTTACAGGAAAATCTTATATCTTTGAAAAAAACAATAATCTGAAAAAAATTAAACATATAATTAAATTAGAAGGATTTAACCTTGACAAAGGGAAAATATCTTTTTCATTAATAGAAAAGTTAAGTAAGCAGCTTACTAATCTTGCCGAGAGCACTATGCTTTCATTAATAGAAGGCAAGGGGTCTAAAAAAAGAGGAAAATTACCGGAATGGCTTGAAAAATCAATAGATTTTCAATTAACAGGATTAAGTAAAGGATCTACTATTTTAAATATCGAAGCTCCACTATTATCAGATACTCTGGCAGCGATCCCTCAATCATTATTTAGTAATGAAGTAAAAACATCCGATATTAGTAATAATTCTGCATTAGGTTTTTCAATGATGGCTTACGAACTTGCTTTAAATGAGCAATACGATTCTTATATTCTTGATAAGGCATTATTACAGGAAATGTTGAAGTTTAATGATTTTTTATTGACGAATCAAAGTGAAATAAAAAACCAAACCAAACACACCCAACACA
>CAZEWB010000764.1:0-2375 GCA_964515655.1 uncultured Bacteroidales bacterium | reverse complement strand
TGTGTTGGGTGTGTTTGGTTTTGGGGTTCATCTGAGTAACAATGGCCTGAGAGGAAACGGAACGCTTGATTTTCTTACCTGCCATACCGAATCAGAGGATTACATGTTTTTTCCTGATACCATGAGGACAATTGCTAAAAGAGTTGAGATCAAACCCCAGGATAAGGGTACGGAGTACCCTCCTGTTGTTGCTGAAAATGTTGATATAAAATGGTATCCCTATAAAGACAGAATGGAACTCAGAAGTAAGGACAAACCTTTCGATATGTTCAACGGTCAGGCAAAACTCGAAGGTATGCTGGCTATGGAACCCGGCGGACTAACCGGAAGCGGCAAAATGGATTTTAATAAAGCCGAGCTTCACTCAAAGGAGTTTAAGTTCAAAACAAATGTCATTGATTCCGATACTTCGATGTTTAACCTGAAGGGCCTGGATACAGAGGATTTTGCTTTTAAAACGACAAATGTTAAATCACATATTGACTTTACAAATCGTGTAGGAGAATTCAAGTCGAATGGTGAGGCTTCTTTTGTAGAGTTTCCGCAGATCCAGTACATCTGTTTCATGGACCAGTTCTCCTGGTTTATGGATAAGGAGGAAATAGAGATGAGCGCCAGCAAGCAGGCAAGCGATCAGATAAATGCCAATCAGGCAGACCTGAGCCCTACGGAACTTGAGGATGTTCAGTTGTCGGGTTCCAAGTTTATTTCAACACACCCGAATCAGGATTCACTTTCGTTCGTGGCGCCTTCTGCAAAATATAATATCAGGAAGAACATTATTTCTGCTAACGAGGTCAAGTTTATTCGTGTAGCTGATGCAACTGTGTATCCGGCCGATGGGAAGGTTGTTATTGAAAAACGTGCTGTAATGCAGACTCTCGAAAATTCAAAGATCATAGCGAATAATACAAACCGTTATCATACCATTTATGAAGCAAATACAAATATATACGGGAAGAAGAACTATACATCGTCGGGTAAATATGATTATAAGGACGAGGCAGGGACTCCCCAGACGATATATTTCTCCGTAGTGGGCGTGGATTCAACCATACAGACATATGCAACAGGTGAAGTGGGAATTACTGATGGATTTACATTAAGTCCGAATTTTGCATATACGGGGAAGGTGATAATGAATGCCAACGAAGAGTTTCTGTTGCTTAAGGGTGCCACAAAGATCAATCACGAATGTGAGAAAATGGAACGTTACTGGATTAATTTCGAAGCACGGGTCAATCCGAACGAGATACTTATTCCGATCGGTGAAGATATCAAAGAAATAAATGATGGAACTGCAGGTGCAGGATTTTACATCACTAACGATTCGGCTCACATTTATCCGTCATTCCTTACAAAACGCGAGAATTACAGTGATATCGGTATTGTGAAATCTTCAGGCTTCCTGACATATGACAAGGTTGATGGTAAATATAAAATAGCAGCTAAAGACAAGCTTGTTGAGTTCAATCTGCCCGGCAGCTACGTCAGTCTGCACAAGACGGCGTGCAATATGTATGGGGAAGGTAAGATGGATCTCGGTGTTAATTTCGATCGCGTAACAACAACCCAGGTCGGATCATTGAACTACGACCTTGTTTCCGACAACCAGTACATCGAAATGCTGTTTGGCATAAGCTTCCTTATTGAAGACAAATGTATTGAAATGATGGCAAAAGATATTAATTCTATGCCCGGTCTGGATGCCGTTGATCTGAGCAGAAGCGTCTTTGAGAAAGGTATGGCAGAGATATTAGGCAGGGATAAAGCCAACGAAATACTTGCGGAATTCAGCCTTGGCAGAATGAAGAAAATGCCTAAAGAACTCGAACATACAATATTCATCAACGATCTTACTTTAAAATGGAAACAGAGTATCAGGGCATATGTCAACGAAGGTCAGATCGGGGTCGGAATAATCGGTAAGGAATATGTGAACCGTATGGTTAACGGCCATGTTGAAATAATCAAAAAACGTTCGGGCGATAAAATCACGATCTACCTTGAACTTGACGAAGCAAACTGGTATTACTATAGTTACACAAGAGGAGTAATGCAGGTAGCGTCAAGCAACGAAGCTTTTAACAGCATTATTAAGGAACTTAAACCCGAACAGCGCAAACTTGCACAGGACAAGGGCGAAAAGCCTTATTCATATTACCCTGTTGCTCTTGCTGTCAGAAACAAATTCCTTAAACATATCCAGTCGGTAAAAGCCGGTGATGTGGAGGTAGTTCCTGATGAAGAAGAAACTGATGAAAAGGATAAGAAGAAGGAGAAAGTTGAAGGGGAGGAGTAGCGCAGTAATCAGTGATCGGTCACTCGTGTCCGGTTTAATATCATTGCATCTTCTGTATACATTCTTACACAAT
>CAZEWB010000763.1:0-2377 GCA_964515655.1 uncultured Bacteroidales bacterium | reverse complement strand
TTGCGAAATAAAGATGCAATCAGTTGAATTACAATTATCGGGTCAGGAGTTCTGAAATTTGGGATTTATTTGGAATTTGATTTTTGGGATTTGGAATTTTACCCTCTTGCCGACAACATGCTCAGACTATGTAGCACCAGTCGCAGTGAAGTGGAGCCAAAGCCGAATGTACCGTTTACTTCATGAAAATTCTTTCCGGAGTATTCTATAAGTTTCTTATCGGATGTTTCTAATTTTATACGCTGGCCATTGACGACAAGGTGCAGAAGGGCGCTGGAATTAAAAAAAGCGAAAGGTATCTCAGCCTTTTTCAGCAATAATTCTTTTTTTCCTGAACATTCGATGAGCCGGACCTCGTTTGATTTCTGGTCGAAGACAAGTTTAAGCATACCGTCTGCTGTCTTTCTGAAGAATATTTCAAAACGGCTGTTCCCGGTTCCTTTATCCATTGTGAGGATAAGGCTCATGTCGAAATCTTTGAGAAGATATTTGGTAAACTCGTTATATGCCGGAACCGAATCTTCTTTAAAAAGAGCGCAACCTCCATCGGAAAAATACCAGGGATCGGGATTGTCCTCAGTGTTTTTGAACTGATACCACCAGGGCGGTTCATCAAGAAAATAATCGGTAAACCAAAACGAGCGGATGCTGTTCTTCTCAGAAACAGAGGCAGGTTTTACATTTACAGAAACCACGCTGAGGCTGTCGAAAGAAGCTTTGCTCTCTACCGAATAAAAACCGATCTTTCCTTTTGTGGCAAGAAAGGAAGGAGAAGAGATGATACATTTGTCGTTAAACCAGCAGTTGATCATTCCTCCTGCATTTATTGCCTTAAGCCGGAACCAGTCGTTTGTAATTGCAGAGTCAAGCGGCTGCTCCATTATTATAAACCATCCGAAGGGTTTTTTACAATGATAAGCAAGTTGTGCTTTCATGGATTCCTTGTGTATTCGAAATACATAGAACCCGTTTTCTGTCTCGCTGAAAGTCAATCCTGCCCGGCTGTCATCATGCCTATCCGAAATTCTTACGCGGGCGCTTATCATGAAGTCTTGGTATTCCTCATTTCCGATAGTTATTGCATGAAGCAGGTTATCGCTTTCGAACTGGTTCAATGTGCTTTTGTCTAAGAACCATGTCCGTTTTTCATCCCCGCCGGTGTTCTGATGCCATTGGTTGAACTGTTCCTGATCGTCGAATCCTTCGGTGAGCAATGATCCTGTTTCTGAAAACTCTATGGTTTGCGGTTTATTATTAACATCAGCCGAAACGGATATCGGAATTCTCCTCACCGGGTTCAGTTTAGCTTTTATTTCTCCATCGGAAGAGATGGTCTTATTCTGAAAAAAAGTTTCATATCCGTTTTTTGCAAGGATAAACCGGGTAAGTCCGTACTCAGTCTGCAGGCTGCTTATAGGAGTCGTTCCGGCAAGGTCTCCGTTTTTAAAGACAGTTGTACCGGCAGGTTCAGTTATCACAGATATTATAAAATTTGTGACAGTCTGATTGTTCAGGTTTATTCCTTCCAGCAGTTTTTTAATGAAGTGTGCCGGAACGGCGAAATTGAAACGTGTTTCGCCCATAGCAAGATTGACTATACCGATGACCTGGCCGGACGAATTGACCAATGGCCCGCCGCTGTTCCCGGGCTTCACCACAGCATCAAGCTGGATAGTGTTCAGCATATTCCTGTCATCGTGCCTCAATGAGGTGATAGATCCATTGGTAACGGTGATCTCCGGGCCCCGCTGTATCACCGAAAATTCCTCGCTGAGCGGGAACCCGAAAGCCCACACAGGAGTTGATTCAACAAGGTCTTCGGAGTAATCAATATTAAGGCATGGAGTTGTTATTGCTTCAGTAAGGCAGAGAAGGGCCACGTCATTTTTCTTGTCGATTGCAACAACACGGGCTGAATATTTTCTGTACTTTTCGGTTCCGCTGTTAAGGTAAACATCAATATTATTTATCACCGAAGGGAAATTAATTTCATAAGCAGTTACTACAGGCTGTACGACATGATAATTTGTGATAAGGAATCCGTTAGAGCTGATAAAAAATCCGCTCCCGGAATATTTCATTACTTCTTCCACAAAAGGAAAACTATGACTGACCTCAATAAAAACAGTTGACTCCTTTATATGCTTTATTGAATCGACAGGCAGGGTCTGCGATGTAACAAGAGTGCATATCAGGGAAAAATGGATGTAAAAAATAAAGGAATAACAGGTTTTCATGGGAATGTATGTATAGATGACAAATATATAAAAGATAACGGAGGAGATCACAATTTAGTCTTGTTGAAATATTTTTGAAAAAAATCAAAAAATTTTATATTTAATTATTAAAATAAAAATAAAAAACTGTATAAATTACA
>CAZEWB010000762.1:0-2385 GCA_964515655.1 uncultured Bacteroidales bacterium | reverse complement strand
ATTATACACAAATATCAACAATGCATAGCAAGTGTTGATTTTGCTATAATAATTGTGTATCTAAAACCTGAGTTATACACAAATATGGTTACCTTTGCTTTTGAAAGGACTCTAAGGGTATGAAACTGATTTATTCCGAAAATCGGATAATTGAGGGAATCAGGTCGAAAGACAATGAAATATTTAGTTACCTGTACTCGAAATACAGGGATGAAATTATGAATCATGTAATTCGAAACTCAGGAACATATACTGACGCTGAAGAAGTGCTACATCTATCAATTATCAAAATGTATAAAGAAGTTCAAAAAAGAGGTTTTGTTTTGAGAAAAACATTTGATATATACTTTTCGGCTATATACAGAAACACATGGATTTCGATGTGCGAAATGAAAAATGAATATGACTTTACCCATGTATTACCAGAAATGGCATTCGAAACAAATGAAACAGAATACGAGGAATATAAAAAAGAAATTCAACAGAAGGTTCTTGCAGATAAATTCACAATGTTAGGAGAAGATTGTCGAGAAGTATTGAACATGTATTATATACGCGGATTAACTATGAATGAAATCGCTGAAAATATGGAGTACAAAAGCGCAATGATTGCTAAAAATAAAAAATACTTGTGTCTTGAATACCTGAAAGTACTGGTAAAAGGACACCCAATTTATAAAAATCTGAAACTATATGACTCACGAAAATCATACTGAAATAATCGAACAATACATTAACGGCGAACTCACCGGTGAGGTATTGCAACACTTCGAAAAAGAACTGAAAGAAAACAATGAGTTGGCTGCTGAATACATTTTACAGAAAGAGATCCGCGCCACGCTTTCCGATAAAGATATTATGGAACTGCGGGATACATTGCATGAAATCAGCCGTAAACATGCAGCAGGGAGAAAAGCAAAAGCCCGAAACCGCGTTTTAGTGTATTCTATCGGAGTAACAGTAGTTGTTGTAATTACCGTCCTTTACATATGTTTTGTTTTTGACAATAAGCCCGATAACAAAGAAGTTTTTGCTATGTATTACTGCCATGTTGACGCTTCGCCGGTTAAAAGAGGCCCTTCGGAAACTATTGCAGAACCTGTCGTTGCTGCCTTTGCCGAATACGACAGAGGAAAATATACCGAAGCTATTGACATGTTTAACAGGATTGCCGATACTTCACAATATTATTACGTTGCAAAATATTATAGCGGTCTGGCATATATAGAACTGAAAAAGTACAATGAAGCTATAACGCCTCTGGCTATAGTTGAAAAAGATAAAGAAAACTTCTTTGCCGAAGATGCCGGTTGGCATATCGCCTTGTGTTATCTGGCGCTTGACAACAAAGAAAAAGCCACAGAACTTCTCAACCAGATAATAACTAAAGACAAAACTTACCGGAAACAAGCGGAGGAAATTCTGAGGATGTTGTAGTGTTTGTAAGGATAATAGCTTCAATAACTGTTTATTTCACTTTACATCCGATAAATGCGTGATGGTAATTAGAAATATTTCCCACCTGAGAGAAATAATGTTTAACAACACTTTTGGCTCTCTGATTGCACATTATTGTAGTAGTTCAATTATTTAGGGTTTTCATTACAAAACCTTTGGCTCCCACCCTTTTATTACTATGAATCGTAAAAAAACAAAATGTCGTGTGATTTCGCCTTCTGTGAACTTTTTTATGCTTAATTCTTCAACAAAATACACATATATTGCGTGGTTATTTAAATTGTTTTATGTTTGACTGCGTATAAAACCTGACATTTAAATGAGCACTTCTGTCGTTTTTTCCAGTAACGAAATTCTTGAAGGGATAAAAAATAATAACAGGGAAGTGCTTCAGTTCATATACAAACACTATTATCCGGTAATTGAGAGAATTATTGTTTCACAGTATAAAGGAAGTGTTGAACAGGCAAAGGACGTGTTTCAGGATGCCTTGTTAACGATATATACAACTGTAGTTTCGGAATCAAATTTTAAAATCGAGAGCACTTTTATTACATTGCTCGCCACTATATGCAAGCGAAGGATGATAGACGAACTGCGTAAAAACAATAAAGTAACTCACGACATGGAGATTAATTGGATTGAAGATCCCGATTGTAAAATAAATGATTTAATTGTCCGGGAGGAAAAAGCCCGCCTGTTCGAAAAGCACTTTTACAAACTTGGCGAGAAATGCAGGAAACTGCTTTCCCTTTTTCTTGAAGGGCACTCAATAAAAGAAATAACCAGTATGCTGAATATGAGCAGCGAACAGTTCACAAAAAAACGCCGGTTGCAATGCAAGATTTCACTTTTTAAAAGTATTTATAAGGATTCAACACTTAAAGAACTGATAGATGGAAAACCATGGACTAATCGAGAAATACC
>CAZEWB010000761.1:0-2386 GCA_964515655.1 uncultured Bacteroidales bacterium | reverse complement strand
GGAATGTCCATGAATATGTAGCGCCGCCGGTACCGGTATTTGTGAAACTAAACGAGTTGCCTGTTAAACACTGGTTGCCGTTATAGGTGAAAGTAGAAGTAACAGAACCGGTACTGGTAATTGTAGCAGAAGATGTCGCGGTACACCCGTTCCCGTTGGTAACTGTAACGGGATAAGTTCCTGGTGCAAGTCCTGTAAAAGTGTAAGAGGAGCTTGGGTTGCCAGACGAAGTTGCTGCAGGCGGACAGGTATACGTATAGTTGGCAACACCTCCGGCAGTGACGTTTACTGTGATAGTTCCGTTATTTGAGCCGCAGGTTGCTGCGGCGGGTGTGGCGCTGATGGTCATAACCGCCGGATTTGTCAGGGTATATGAATATGTTCTGGTGCATCCCAATGCATCGGTTATTGTTACGTTGTATGTGCCTGCAGAAAGTCCGGTGGCATTATTAGTTGATGAGACATTCGGGCTCCATGTATATGTATACCCTGCTGTTCCGCCTGAAACTGTTAAAGAAATTGATCCGTTGGAGCCTCCGTTACAGGATGGGTTAACACTTGTATTTGTTGCAGAAACCAGAGGTTTGGTTGCTGTATAGGTTTGGGTTCCTGTGCAAAAGGGTTCATTTGAAAAAGAAACACTTATGGTGTGTGAACCGCCATTGGCCGTAATCCCGCTTAAACTATATGAGATCGGACTTGTAAAAGGTGCGCTGAAAGTCTGGCAAATCCCGGAAGGACTGTCGCAAATAGTCATGGTTCCTGCAGCGGGAGCATCACTGAATGACACGGTTCCTGTAACTGTATAATTTCCACCGGTAGGGCAGTTTGGAACACTTGTGGTAATAGTTCCGACATCGCAAGGTATGACTATCGAACAGTCGGTAGCACCTCCTCCGCTTGTCTGTGAAAACACTGCATTTCCTACACAGTTAGCATAGTTTGTTATGCATAAAAGATAAAATTGACCGACAACAGCAGATGGTATGTCCAGCACTTCTGTAGCTGCAGTACTGTATGCACAGTCAACCATATTTCCATATGGCATAGAAAGATTACCACCGCATGATGTAACGGTTGATGTCAGGGCAGATGGCGAGCAGGTCAAAGCGGAGAAAGGTCCCCATGCTGCATAGTCAATATCTCCGCAGGTGCTTGAAATTGTAATTCCGATGTTTCCGGAAGTTGCGATCTGGAGATAGTACCATACCGGGTTAGGAGTTGTACACAGGCAGCCATAATCAGGTCCTGTTTGTCCGGTGCCGTTATCGGTTTGCATGGGAAAGTTATATGTTGTTCCTGTACAGAATGGATCAGCGTTGGCACAATCATATCCGGGGTTGCTTGTACCGCCGCAACTTGTACATGTTATTGTAGATGTGCCGCAAGATGTTGCGGTTCCGCATGAAGCATCTGTATTGTAACTAATATAGTAAGTTCCGGAAGAAGGTGCTACCCATGTCAGAGGGGCATTTCCGGATGCAACAACAGGGCCGTTATAACTGCCGGAATGAACAGTTATATACCCGCCTAAACTATAGTTTGATACATATGTGCTTCCGACAACCACACTACTGATTGTATTATATTCAGTTTGATAATTGCAGGTACTTATTGTGACCGGGGTAGTGTTTGATGGTGCTGTTGCACTTCCGAATGATGAAGTATTTGTACAGCCTGATCCTGCTCCGCAACTTGTACATGCCCATTCTACAGTCATACATGTTGAATTACTTGAACATGGATATTCGGATAGAAGCAGGTGAACAACTCCTGTAAATGTAGCTGTCCATGTGATTGTTGACTGTGGGCTGCAGCCATCGTCATTGTATGCATAAGATGTTGTATGAGCAGCATTCCACAAGGTTAACTGTGTGTCAAAACCAGAGCCATTACACGTTTGCCATGTATAGGTCTGTCCGGCAGTTACATTGTATACTGAGTATTCACCACCATAGTTGCAAGTTGTAACAGTGGTAAAAGAAGTAGATGTCGTCGACTGTGTTGTGGAAGGGTATTGTGTGACAAAATTGGAACATTGCGGGAAAACGTTGTATGGAATTGCTGATAATGCAAAAGCAATTAATGATATTATGATTTTTTTCATGATAATACTATTTATTGTTTAACAATTCCTGTTCTTTTGCGATTTTCTCAGGTGATCTGTCTTTATCCAAATCAGGGTTTATTTTTTTGAACGAATCCGGATACTTCTCAATCCATATAGTTTTAAAAACATCGTATGCCCGTGACTGTTTCATTTCATCCTTAAGGTCGGCAGCATGAGGCAGACTCTGAGATATGTCACTTACAGGCCAATCATACAATTTTAAGTATGTATCGAAGTATTCGCTTTTTGATGGTTTTGTCATTTTAAAATCTTTAA
>CAZEWB010000760.1:0-2387 GCA_964515655.1 uncultured Bacteroidales bacterium | reverse complement strand
ACAACTAACAATGAAAAAGGGACAGCTCCCTTGGAATTTGGGTCTTTGAACTTGTGCTTGACATTTTCCCATACTCTTATCACTAATCGCATATTTCTCCTAAATTTGCATGTAATTCAAAAATCGTCATCCTGAAAAACGACAGAATGAAATATTTTTATACTCTCATACTTGCTATAATTTGTATAGCAGTATGGCAGAATTCTGTTAACGTGCCTTTTCAGTTCGACGACGAGCATGTTATAGTTACCAATTCAGATATTCAGAATCCCGAAGCTTTTACATATGCCCGGAAATGGTTCTCATTTCACGGACGTCCTCTTTCAAACTTTTCCTTCATGCTGAATTATCAGATCTGTCAAACCGGAACTACAGGATACCACCTGGTGAATATCCTGATCCATTTTGCCGCAACTGTCGCTGTGTTTTTTATTATCCTTTTACTGTTATCGTTTGCGGGCGGCGGTGCTGACGGGCGGAAGCGTTTTATAGCAATGGCCGGTGCTGCAATTTTCCTTATCCATCCGCTGCAGGTCGAAAGCGTAACTTATATTTCCCAGCGAATGACCTCCCTTGCGGGCATGTTTTTTCTCTGGGCATACTTCTGTTATCTAATGTTCCGAAGCCAGAAGAAAAAGAGAATACTTAATGCTGTTTTATTTGTATTGTTCATAATACTTTCGTTTTTCAGCAAACAAACGGCATTGAATATTTTCCCTGTAATCCTTGTAACGGAAATAATTCTGTTCAGGGAAAGTCATTCAAGGACCAGAAACCTAATAATACTGGCAGCGCTGATCGCCACAGCTGCAATAGCCGCTATGGTGTGGTATTCGGGAATTGAGACCCGTGATTCCCTGCTATTGTCGCGCAAGGACTTCCTGTTCTCACAATTTCCGGTTTTGATTTCGTATATGTCAAAAGTTCTTGTGCCTTTGCAACTGAATGTCGATTATGATGTGCCGGTTTATTCTTCGCTGCTGAACATCGTTCCCCTATTATCATTTATTGCAATATTGCTGATCCTTGCCGGGACATGGCTTATCAGAAAGGTCAATAAAATGGCGGCACTCGGGATTTTCTTCTTTTTTGCCGCCTTATCGCTCGAAAGTTCGGTGTTCCCGATCAAGGACCTGATGGCCGATCACCGTGTTTATACAGGAATGGCAGGCTTTGCCATAGTGATCTCATCAGTAATGTTCACTTTTAAAAACTATAAAGCAGTATACATTATCATATTAATACCCCTTTTTGCATTTTCATGTCTTACTATAAATAGAAATAATGTATGGCAGTCGGAAATTTCATTGTGGCAGGATGCGGTTTTAAAGTCACCGGAAAAATCCAGAGCGTGGAATAACCTTGGTTTTTCTTATCTCAAACAGGAGAATTATAATGAAGCAACATCCTGTTTCGAAAAATCACTTGCAATAAACCCCGAAGATTACGCTGCCTGGAACAACATAGGTGTTACTGCTTACAGGCAAAAGAAATATTTTTTGGCCGTAAAAAGTTTTTATCGTTCAATTCTTATTAACCGGAAGTATTTTCCGGCGTTGAACAACATGGGAAAGGTGCTTACGGACTTGAAATTATACTATCAGGCGCTGTTTATTTTCAATCATATTATTCAGAAATATCCGTATCCGATTGATGTTCTGTATAATAAGGCCGTTTGCCTGGAGGGCATTAACCGGCCCGATAAGGCAAAAGACATATACCTGTCAGTAATTCAGACAAATCCCTCCTACATAGACGCAGCATTCAATCTTGGGGTTATATATATGAACGAATTGAACGACTCCGAAGCGGAAAAATATTTCAGATACGTTCTTAAATATAAAGAAGACGATACGGATGCCATGAATAACATTGCATGCTTATACTACCGGAACGGGCGGATAGATGAAGCGAAAACCCTGTATAAAAGCATTCTGAAAATTGTTCCCAATAATAGAACGGCGCTCAATAATCTGAAAGACATACAATTAGAAAATAAATAAAATTTATTTGCTTTTTTTAAATTTCATAAAAAGATTGTATATTTGCATTAATAAAACTGTTTCAATATGAAAATATTTACACGAGTATTATTTATGGTAGTATTAGTTGCCATAACAGCTTTAGTAAATGCGCAGAGCGTACAAACCGTTGGTTCCCGCGATGCGAATTTATACGGACGTTCAGGACTTACTTCCGATGTTGACAAAACCAACCTCAGCAGTCCGGTTAATATTTATTCATATAACAATGCCATTTACGTGGCTACCAGCGAAACAAACTTAAGCAATGCAAAATTCGCTGTTTTCAGCCTTAACGGAAAAATGGTTACTGTGAATAATATTAACGGCAACCTTACAAAGAACGAAATGGAACCTTCCGGTAAA
>CAZEWB010000759.1:0-2390 GCA_964515655.1 uncultured Bacteroidales bacterium | reverse complement strand
GTGTTGGGTGTGTTTGGGTGGTTTTGTCAGGTTGTGTTATCGTTGCAGGTAAGTCTTTAAAATTAGCTGCAAAAATTGAATTGACTGCAAACATCAGAATGCAGATCAGCAATGATTTAGTATAAATGGCTTTCATAAAAGGGTTTTTTGTATAAAAACATTATACGGAGAAATATCAATAAAGTTTCTAAAAAAAGATGTAATTCCAAAGAGATATTACTATTAGTCCAAAATCTAGGGTTATGAGCCTGTCTAAGGAGTGTGCGGGCATTATGCCTATGCTGCGCTTCGGCATATAAAAGAGGAGATTCTGAAACAAGTTGCTAATGACGGATAACTTGTAATCGTTATATTATCAGGTTAAATCGAAGAAGATTATAAAAGGTAAAACTTAATGTTAATGCAATTAATATTCTTCTTTAGTGAAATTTTGTGCTTTAGTGTTTTCGTGACAAAAACTACCGGAGCCTGCAACGCGAAACGCCGATGCTACGGTCAGCGCCTCAGACCCGCAACCCGAAATCCCCTGCGGAGTTTATCCTTCAAAAGCAAGGACAGGGTAAACTCTACCCGGAACAAAAGAACGCTTCTATCTAATAAAGACACGAATTAACACGAATGATCCTGAAAACGAATTACTTATTAGTGCAAATTCGTGAAATTCGTGTTAAAAAAACCTGTATCCCGGAATCTCAAACATTTTTTGTATTTTTGTATTCATAAATATTGTTATGCTTTCAGATTATAATTTTTTGATGAACTACGAACCAACTGACGAACAATTGCGGCATATAATGTCCGAAGTTGCATCAGACGTTAAAGAGAGAGCAAAAAAGTCAGAAGAATTATTTTATAAAGAACTTTCTAAAATAATAAACAGGGCTATTAGAAAACATCGCAAACAGCAACTTGATTAGCGATGGATATCGAAAAACCAAAACTGGTAATAATTGCAGGACCAAATGGTTCCGGTAAGACATCATTGACAAATAAAATTCTTGAGCATAAGTGGATAGAGGGATGTACTTATGTTAATCCTGACATTATTGCAAAAGAAGTATTCGGTGATTGGAATTCTCCCAATGCAGTTTTAAAAGCAGTAAGAAAAGCAGCAGAAATACGCGAAAACTGCTTATATGAAAAAACCGGAATTTTATTTGAAACAGTTTTGTCTTCGGATGATAAAGTTGAATTTATTTTAAAAGCTAAAAAGGCAGGTTACTTTATACGTCTATTTTTTGTAGGAACAAACAGTCCTGTTATTAACTCCGGTCGAATAGCACGACGTGTTATGGAGGGAGGACATGATGTCCCTATTCAAAAAATAATCAGTCGCTTTTCAAAGTCTATTGCTAACTGCTGTATTCTTGCAAATGAAGTAGACCGACTATATGTTTATGATAACTCTGTGGAATTTGGAGAACCTATACTGTTGTTCAGAGCATCAAATGGTAAAATTCAAAAAAAATATATCAAGATAAACCCTTGGGCTCGAAGCATTTTTAAGAATCTGACAAAATAAAACTTGTACATTGTTAGTTGTTCGTTTGACATTGAACATTTTATTTACATTCCCAGCGATTGTCCGGGTGATTCCCCGCTCGCGCCTTCGCAAATCACCCCGTCAGGCCGGCGCACTAACTCAGGATCTCTCCGATGCATTTTACTTTCTGCTGGCTTTATTCATTTACACCGCATCGATCGAGATGACGGAACCGAGATGACTCCGCCGTCCATACGCCGCCCAACGTCCTCCCGTCATTTCGACGATGCCGGAGAAAAATAGTTGAATTTGGTAAATCCAATTTGCATCGGAGAAATCTTGATTTTAATTGCTGTGCGAAGGCGTAATCGTTTTAACGAACAATGCCAAATGCTCAATTTTCAATGACCAACAAAAAAGGGGCAAAGCCCCTTTTCGTTTTTCTATTCTTTAATAAATCTTATTGTTTTTACATCTTCCCCGTAATAGATCCGGACAAAATATATTCCCTTTTCCCAATAACTCACATCTTCCTGACGGGTATATACCTTTCCTTCAGAATAACCTTCTTCGATAATCATAACTCTGCCGGTAATGTCGCTTATTTCCATTGTATATTTGCCATCATTACAGGTTTCCATCTCTATGTTCAACATTGTATTGGCAGGATTTGGGTACAAGATAATGTTTCGTAAATTTCCTTCTTCTGAAAGCAATGATTTTGATGAAGCAGTAGTAAATGTAATTGGTGATGAATATGCTGAATTCTGACCACTCTTTGAACACATTATACTGCATTGATATGAAGTGCCGGGAAGGAGTGAGAGTTTAGTGTAAGGGCTCGTGTAGACCTTGTTGTACGTATAAGTTGTACTTCCAACAACATTGAATTTTAACTGGTACCAGT
>CAZEWB010000758.1:0-2393 GCA_964515655.1 uncultured Bacteroidales bacterium | reverse complement strand
TGTGTTGGGTGTGTTTGGTTTTGGTGTTCGCGTTGATCTTTGTAGCTAAACCATTACCAATTCCAACGGCAGGGAAATTGTGGTTCTTGTTTTTGGGGATGACGATCCTTCCCGACGCTATTTCATTTCTCAGCCAATCAATATTAACGTTTTCGTTAATTGCTACTTCGCGCATTTCAGGAGTAATAATTCCTTCCCTGGCATTTTGTATTTGTGTACTCATCTTTTCCTTTCAAATAATTCATTTATTTCACGAACTCTTTTTTCGAATTCAACGGTCTGCATAAAATGACGCACCATTGCAATGTTCTTGGCGCCTGCATCAATTACCTGTTCGATGTTTTCCGGGAAAATGCCGCCAATAGCCACGACAGGCACATTAGCAAATCCCAATACCTGTTTCAATTGTTCGGTTCCAACAGGTTTGTCAGGTTTGGCTTTAGCATTTGTGGGATATATAGGACCAAATCCTATGTAATCAGGATTTTTCTCCAATGCCAGCCTGGCCTGCTCAATAGAATGAGATGACAGACCAATCCGCATATTGCCCACAATCTTTCGTGCGTCTTCGATAGAAATATCGTCCTGTCCGAGATGCAGAATATCAGCATCACAAATAGCAGCAATATCCGGCCGGTCGTTTATTACAAAGTTTGTTGCAGTACCTTTTGTGATACTGCGTATTTCTTTTCCAACCCTGATCAATTCCCTATCAGAAAGATGTTTCTCGCGCAATTGCAGCATTCTGATACCATTTTCAACGCACTTTTCTGCAATGGTATTGTAGGGCAATTGAGGCTTGGTTATTATTATATATATTCCAAAGTTATTCATATTATTTACTCAGTTTTGCTGCTATCAGATCGGCAACTTTCTTTCCCGACATAAGCATACCACCAAAAATAGGTCCCATTCTGAATCCTCCGCTGACTTCATTGGAAGCCATACCGGAAACATAGAGACCCGGGAAAATTTCTTTGGTATTTTCAATTGTTGTCCGTTCTGCCTCATCAACAGATAATGAACGCTCTCCCATCACCTTGCCTGTTTCGGTATTTAACTTAATATTGTTTTTACGTTCAAGAGTACGGGCGACATCGCAATCATGACCGGTACCGTCAATTACAACTTTTGCCATTATCACTAACGGGTCAACGTGCATGTGTTCGCGATGTACAGGCGCCCAGTTCAAAACAATCCCACACACTTTGTTATCCTGAAAAACAACATCTTCAACCGAAGTGCAGTTAAAAAACTTAACACCAGCCTGAGTGGCATGATAGATCAGCGCAGATGTTGCATGTACTGAATCAAGGGTATAATAACCCTCTTCATATTGTTTATAATTAATTTTAAACTCATCAAGAATATATAAAGCTTCCTTTTGTACAACTATCTCGTTAAACATCATTGCTCCACCCCACATTCCACCGCCGGGAGCAAGTTTACGTTCATACAAACAGACCTTAAAACCTTTTTTTGCCAGATAATACGACGCAACAATGCCCGATGGACCTCCACCTACAATTGCAACATCAACCGATAAATTCTCTCTGAGTTTTCTGAAATAGGAATCAACAATTCCCGTTGATACAATTTGTTCCATTTTACTGTTTATTATGTTAATACCTTAAATAAACAGAGGAACATAACATTAAATAACTGTGGATTATCTCTTCTGTTTCCTACGCAGGTATTATCCTGATCAGGTATTAAGGGTATAATCTCAGCCTGTATGTCAGGCACCCCTGATTATTCTTTTGCAAATATAATGTTTTTTATTCGTAAATTTTAAATTTCCTGATGTGCAATAATTATTAAAGCATTTTTAAAATATATTGTTGTTTTTCTTATCTTTGGAAAAATAACCCGCTACATTATAACTGTTATACATCCATTTAGAATGTAAGCCGATGTTTTATAGCGGGTAAAAAGAGTTATCGTTCAGTGCCAGAGACTCCAGGAAAATGATTTTTAAACTCTAAAATAGAATGGAAAAGAAAACATTTTTGCAGTTACAAGAAGTGAATGAATTTATTGAATTTTTAAAATTCAAATTTGAAAATAAAGAATTGGATTTAAAAAAATGTATAGAAGAGTATAAATGGCCTAATAATTCAAAGGGTATAAACTTTGAAAAAACTTATGCAAAGATTGACGAATTAAGAAATAATTTTAAAATAAATCTCTCTAAAAATGATATAGCAAGAACATATGAATTATGTAAAGACATCCTCGAATGGGGAGGAGTTGGAGTAGCTTCTAAAAATTTAAAACGAATTAGTAAGTTAATAGATGAAAATAAATTTTTAAGTACTCTAAACCATGCAAATTCTCTAATACGAAGTAATAATATTGAAAAAGATACAATTGAAATTCCTGCTAATTCTGGT
>CAZEWB010000757.1:0-2395 GCA_964515655.1 uncultured Bacteroidales bacterium | reverse complement strand
TGGCAGCAGCAGGTGGTGAAGCCGCAGCACCCGCAGAAAAAACCCAATTGGACGTTATCATCACCATGCCGGCTGTGATGCCAAAGATCGGCGCGCTGGGTCGTGTTCTGGGCCCCCGTGGCCTTATGCCCAACCCAAAGAGTGGTACTGTTACTAACGATATCGGAAAAGCAGTAAAGGAAGTCAAGATGGGAAAAATAGATTTCAAAGTTGACAAATTTGGGATCATTCACTCATCTGTCGGAAAAGTATCCTTTACAGCCGACCAGATCGCAGAAAATGCAAAAGAGTTCATACAGACCATCATTAAACTCAAACCTTCTTCCGCAAAAGGAACTTACATGAAGAGCGTTTACCTCTCCAGTACAATGAGCCCCGGCATCACGATCGACACCAAAACCTTTTAACCAAAAAGAAAATGAAAAGGGAAGACAAGGATCTATTGATTGACAAACTTGCTACGCTCATAGGTGAGTGGAAGCATGTTTATATTACCGATATCGGCGACCTGAATGCAAAAGATACCAGCAGTCTCCGCCGTAAATGTTTCGATAAGGATATCCGGATCGTTTATGTGAAGAACACATTGCTCCGCAAAGCCTTCGAAAAACACGACAAAAAATTCGATGAACTCGTACCCGCTTTAAAGGGCTACTCTTCGGTAATGCTGTCGAATACCGGTAATGCTCCCGCCAAACTGATAAAGGAACTCCGCAAAAACATGCCCAAGCCGATCTTTAAGGCAGCATTCGTCGAAGAATGTGTTTATATGGGCGAAGATATGCTCGAATCACTTATCAGCATCAAATCCAAAGAAGAACTTCTTGGTGACATCATCGCACTGTTGCAGTCACCTATAAAGAATGTGATCTCTTCACTGGAATCTGGCAAACACACATTGGCAGGTGTTGTAAAAACACTGTCGGAAAGAGAAGAAAAATAATATTAACTTTAAAAACAAATAAAATGGCAGACTTAAAAGCGTTAGCAGAACAACTGGTTAATTTAACCGTTAAAGAAGTAAACGAACTGGCTAAAATACTGAAAGACGAGTATGGCATCGAGCCCGCAGCAGCCGCACCGGTAATGATGGCAGCAGCAGGTGGTGAAGCCGCAGCACCCGCAGAAAAAACCCAATTTGATGTTATCCTGAAATCAGCAGGTGGCGCAAAATTACAGGTTGTAAAACTCGTAAAAGACCTCACCGGACTTGGACTTAAAGAAGCAAAAGAACTGGTTGACGGAGCACCAAAAGCAGTTAAAGAAGGAATCTCAAAACAGGAAGCAGAAACTCTTAAAGCTAGTCTCGAAGAAGCCGGAGCAGAAGTTGAACTTAAATAAACCTCTGCAACAACTCTTTATAGGTTTAAAGCCATGACTTCATGGCTTTAAGCCTTTTGTTGTTTAATTATTTTGTTCTTTAAAATCATAAATCAATGGCTTCAAAAAAAGGCAGAATTAATTTTTCCAGGGTAAAAAACGACTTCGACTATCCCGATTTTCTTGAAGTGCAGTTAAAGTCTTTTCAGGATTTTTTCCAGCTTAACAGTACACCTGAAGAACGAAAGAATGAAGGACTGTTCAGGGTATTCATGGAGAATTTCCCGATAACAGATACCCGCAATCAGTTTGTCCTCGAATTTATGGATTACTTCGTTGATCCGCCGCGTTATTCGGTCGAGGAATGTATTGAAAGGGGACTTACTTACAGCGTCCCTCTCAAAGCAAAATTACATCTGTACTGTACAGATGCCGATCACGAAGACTTCGACAGGTCTATAGAAAACGTATATCTGGGCAACATCCCATATATGACGCCTAAGGCCACCTTCGTGATAAACGGAGCCGAAAGGGTTGTTGTCTCTCAGTTACACCGCTCTCCAGGCGTATTCTTCGGACAGAGTGTACATGCCAATGGCACCAAACTGTACTCGGCACGTATCATACCGTTCAAAGGCTCGTGGATGGAGTTCGCAACCGACATCAACAATGTGATGTATGCGTACATCGACAGAAAAAAGAAATTGCCTGTCACCACTCTCCTCCGTGCAATAGGTTATGAAAGTGACAAGAATATTCTTGAGATCTTTGACCTTGCCGACGAAATAAAAATTTCGAAAACAGCCCTGAAAAAGACCATTGGCCGCAAGCTTGCGGCACGTGTTCTTAAGACAAGGGTCGAGGATTTCGTTGATGAAGATACCGGTGAAGTCGTATCTATCGAACGTAACGAGATAATTATCGACAGGGAAACCATAATTGAGAAAGATCACATTGACCTTATTCTTGATTCCGGCGCCAAGACAATACTTCTTCATAATGAAAACATCAATAATATTGACTACGGTATCATATACAATACTTTACAAAAAACCACCCAAACACACCCAACACA
>CAZEWB010000756.1:0-2395 GCA_964515655.1 uncultured Bacteroidales bacterium | reverse complement strand
GTAGATTTTACCTTAGCTGCAGGATAATCTGATTTTGATATAACTGTTTCACAGTCATTTGCCCTTAAAAACCCTTCTACATTATCAAATTGTCCGTCGTGAGTGGTAAAGTATATCGTAGAGTAACCCTTTTCTTTTAATATGCTATAAATGCCATGATATTTCAATATAGAACTTTCCTTCATGGGATGTTGCCTGAATAAAGCCGGAAACGAAAAAAGGGAGCTGAAAATTCCATTGAAAGTATGAATACCGGCAGTGTATGTATTCTCAAAGTAATACCCGGCATTTGAGATGCTATCAAGGAAAGGAGTAAGGTTATTTGTATTTCCGTGTCTTTTCATTTTTGCTGCACTCATGCTTTCCATAATTATTAAAACCACGTTGTGTTTTACGTCATTTATTGTGTCAAAATCAATTCTCCTGAGCAATGGAAGTGTATCATCGGGAGTAAGTATATTAAGGTACTTTTGCACATTTGATATTGCCGTTGAATCATCTATGATCTGAACTTTTTTATTTTCTTCTTTCCGATTGTCTAAGTAACTTCTGATTAATGTAAAGTTCGGATTCAACCCAAGCTGATTAAGAAATTCATTATTTGAAAAATATGCCGTACCAACTGTTATTGGAGATTTTTCCTCAATACGCCCCCTTATTCCGACAAAGATCAATCCTAAGAATACTATAGATAATATGATCCTCATGTATGTCTTGATACCAGATGTATTTACCGGTCTTTTAAAAACAATTTTCACAATTTTATAAAACAAATAAATAGTTATTAAATATGGAATAATAAATAACCAATAACGGGGCTCCTGTATGATCATCTTAAAAACAAAGACCGGACTATCTGCCCACTCAAATGCTGTAATTGAAAATCTTGAATAAAACTGATTAAAATAAGGTATATCAATTGCGCAAACCAGAAATGCTCCTGAAAAAAGAAGAATAATGTAGTAAGTGATCGATCGGATAAAAATAACAGATTGTTGTTTGGAGAAAGAAAATAATGAAACCAGGATAAAAGGCAGGACCAGTATATAGCCCGAGATAACAATATCAAAGCGTAATCCCATAATAAATGATAAGAAGATATCTCTGTAGTCGACCGAAATATTAACTCTGTCAATTTCAGTTATAAATAATATGATCCGGAAAATTGTAAAAAAAAATGATCGCTGTAAAATAGATCTTTACAAACTGAATTATTGTTGATGGTATGATCTTTTGCATGCTTCTCTTTAAGACTGTTAAGCGTATAACTTTCAGCGCACATACTATCGTGCACTCCTACAAAGTTAAACATTTTGCAATAACAATATACCTGTCTTATACTTATATTCGGCAATGCTCCTAATGACAAACTTGCCCAAAACCCCCTTCCCGTCATTCCGGACCTGTTCCGGAATCTCCTCATGCACATTACAAATACCAATGGGTGCAGGGCATTAGAGAGATCCTGAAACAATCCTGAATCAAGTTCAGGACAGGATGACGGGTTGGGTGATTGGGGCATTAGTCATTCCCTCTGTGAAGAAAAAGCCAGCTTTTATAGGGGTCCTCGTATGACGGTTGGGTTGTTATTTTGTTCAAGTGCAGGTAATGGGACGGATCTTATCATAATTAAGGTGCTTTGGGGGTTATCAACGTGTAACATTCCTTCACGCATCGCCGCTGACTCATCCTGCATGCTGCAGTATTTTAATGGACTATTTGTTGATTAAAAAGTCCCTGCACCTCAAAATGTAATTTCGCCTAAATAATTCCTGCCAACGGAAAATTATCTTATATTTGTTAAAAGTATCGTTATATGAAAAAGGTATTCTTCATTCTTCTGATTGTTTCTGCATTTCAGAATAATGTCATTTCTCAGACACTATGCAGCGATTATTGTCTGGGGTTTGACTATCAGGTATGCATGGATCAATTTTTAATTGACACAAATTTATCAGGAAATATATGGCAGATCGGGATACCTCAAAAAACAGTTTTTACTGATGCATACGGAGGTTATAATGTGGTTATTACTGATACTGTCAATCCCTATCCGGTAAATAATGAATCTGTATTTATAATAAGAAATATTGCCACGTACGGAGACATATACGGTATGAGAATTTTTAACGGTTATTATTATGTCAACACTGACTCTTTAGATGATTACGGATCTATTGAGATGTCTTTTGATAATGGAACATCCTGGATTAATATTATTGAAGATACAGTTTATAGCTCATTTGTTTGGTTTTCATTGAAACCAGTTCTGACGGGTAATTCAAATCATTGGAATTATTTTGAGGTTTTTTTTGGTGATCTTGGATCTTTGTTCAATCTGGAAATAGATGACACTATTCTGTATAAATTCTCATTTCACAGTGATAGTATATTT
>CAZEWB010000755.1:0-2397 GCA_964515655.1 uncultured Bacteroidales bacterium | reverse complement strand
TAAATGACTGTTTTCAAAACAAGAGCAACGAAGAAATCGGACATTATGGACAAACTCTAATTAATGTATGCTCAACTGTAATCCCACCATCAGGCGCGGGAGTTCAGGAAAACCTTTATATTTGTCAGTCTTAATAAGATCCGACAGCCTGTACCTGGCGCTAAGCACAAGTGCATTATAACCTATACGCACCGAAACACCATAACCATAATTATTCAGGTAATCCGGTCTGTAATATTGAGTCTCTACCTTTTTAGAATATCCAACACTTAAAGTATCAAATTCCATTCTTGTATAACACCAGGAATTAACATTAAAAAATCCGTATGCGCCGATATCCAGAAACTTTCCGATCTTGTTTCCCCTCCTGTCAAAATTGATCCTGTTGTAATATTCAAGGGATAATGCACTCATGTTTATGCTTTGTTTGTCATATACTATTCCTGAGTCAGGGAACGTTTTTTCGCTTTCCTGTTTTATTCCGTATCCTATGGCATTCATCGAAAAATCCAGCCCCATTGCATAAAAGTTGGTGAACTTGCGTTTATAGCGGAAACCAAAAGAAAAACCTGTTGCCGGATACTTCAGACTTGCAGAAGAATTTGAGAAATCACCTACCATCATATCGAGTGCTAAATACGGATGAATAAAATGCTTCAGGTTTTTTCCCCATTTGGGCACAATTGTATCGTTGCCCGGATATTCCTCCATAAGTAGGGTTTGTGCACTGAAAGCCATCGGTAGCATAGCAATGGCGATCATTATCAATACTCTTTTCATGTGTTTATTGTTATTTGTGTGGACATTGCCATTTCACAATTACCCCGTCGTGCTTTTAGCCACAGATTACACAGATTTTCACAGATATTTTTCTGTGTAACCTGTGGCAGAATAAAGTGCGTCATATAGTTTGTTTTCAATATCAACAGATCATTTAACGGGGATTTCAATAGTACCGCCGCGATAATGGGCGCGGAATGTGCATCCCTGATAATAAGAGACATTAAATATTCTGTACGCTTCTTCCTGAAACACATCAATAACTCCATATCTTTCGATAAAACCTTTTTCATTCTGGAAGTGAAAGTAAAGATAGTTCTTTAACGTACCTGTTCCGGGATTTATTTCATTTACCTTAACGATAAGTTCATCCCCGACTATTTCAACGCTGAATATATTTTCCTTTGGAGGTTCTTTGTCCTTATTCACGAAATATCCGGCCTGCGGCACTCCGTAGCCATGAGCGTAGTCGAAATAAGGGTAAAGCGTTGCTGATTTTTCGATTTCAAGATATAGGTCCATGTTCTTTATACCCGGTCTGGTTTGCATGGCGCATGCGGCAAAACCCGTAACAAGTGGCGAGGCAAATGATGTACCTGTAGAAACATCTGTTCCGCTCTTTTCTGCCACTACTACTTTTCCGAAAGCGCAGACGTTTGGTTTGAGTCTTTTATCGGCCGTAGGTCCGAATGAACTGAAACTGATATGATATCCTGTTTCCGGGTCAATCCCTCCTATACTAAGAACACTATCGGCATCTGCAGGCGCTCCGATAATCTTCCATTTCCGCTTGTCGCCTTCGTTACCGGCAGCGTTAATGACAAGTATCCCTTTCCTTGCCGCCATATTGGCGGCGCGGGTCACATAAGTATATTTCCCGTCCATCTGGTGCGGAAAGTAACGGTCTTTTGTATATCCAAGCGAACTGTTTATTATCTGCGCCCCGTTCTTATCGGCCCATTCAGATGCCATCATCCAGTTCTTTTCTTCCGAAAAGGGTTCGGGAACGACCTCGGTGCGGGCGAGGAGAAATTCAGATTCAGTTGCAAGCCCCATAGGCTTCCCGTTATTTATACCGGCAATACAGGAAAGGACTGATGTGCCATGACTCTGGTAATCGTAAACAAATTCCTTGTCACTGGTAAAGTCCCATGTCTTTATAATCCTGTTGTTATCTCTTATGTGCTGAAATGCCGGATGCTTGTCGACACACGGATAGCCGCCGTCAAGAACAGCTATACGGATCCCTTTCCCGTGATATCCGGCTGAATCGAACAACTGAGCGCCAAGGCTGTTGATCTGCGAAAACTGAAGTTCGGCATTGTAATCAACGGTATCATCTGTTAATGCAGAGGCTTCATAAGTTGATATCTGCCACGGAACAAAATCTTTTACAAAGGGAAGCTTTGTGATCTCCGATATCTGCTGCTCCGTTGCTTTTACAAAGACCATATTGAACCAGCGGCTGTAGCCCATTACACTATCACACAAACCGGAAACAGTGCTCACATAAAATGAATTCAGCGGAAAATCTGTCGAGTCGTAAAGGCCGATACCAGGAGATATTCGTCTTTCAATTAAAAGGGCGTCAAAACAACACCAAACACACCCAACACA
>CAZEWB010000754.1:0-2400 GCA_964515655.1 uncultured Bacteroidales bacterium | reverse complement strand
TTTTTTTATTTTTTTTTTTTTTTGGGTTTGGGGGGGGGGGCGCAACCCCCCCCCGCCGCCCTCTCTTTTCCCCTTTACTTCTCGCCTGTCATTCCGAATGCAATGAGGAATCTCATCATATAAAAAACTGTATAACGCGATTATCATAAATCCCCAAATAACCGCTTACTGATTTTTCACAACCTTTCACTGATTTTTATTTGCTTAAACTATTTTTATGCGTATTTTAGTAAAATGTTTCTTAAACTTATTATTTTTGTCTGCCATATATAAACACAATGAAGTATAAAATTCTCATATTATTCGCGTTCTCTGTGCTTATAAGTTCATGCAAAAAAGACTTTGACGTTACTGAAGATTGGAAGGATATCACTATTGTTTATAGCCTGCTGGACCAGAATGATGCCGTTCACTATATAAAGATCTCCAAAGCATACCTTGGTGAAGGAAATGTTATGGTAATGGCTCAGAATTATGACTCCTGCAATTACGCACTTCCCCTTGATGTCTGCATCGAAGAATGGAGGAACGGCTCTTATTACACAACTTTTAACCTTGACACAACGACAGTTTACACCAAAGAATCCGGCGATTTTTACTCCCCGAAACAAATACTGTATAAATTCAGCAATGCGTTAAATGAAAACAGTGAATATAAACTCATCATCAAAAACACCCAGACAGGAAAAATTATCACTTCAGAAACAGGGATGGTAAATGACTTTACCATTGAAAAGCCATACTATAATCCTTATATCCCGACAATCGGATTTATAGGAACAAGTTCGGAAGTCAAGTGGATATCTGCTAAAAACGGCAGGGCTTACGATGTGACATTCCGCTTCCATTACTCGGAAAAGAACATTTACACCTCCGATACCACCGAACATACTGTGGACTGGAGCATAGGCGGCTGTACTTCCAGCGATATTGATGGCGGAGAGGCTTTAACACAGACATATTCAAGTGAACAATTTTTTGCCAACCTTCAAAGCAGCATACCTGTTAATTACGATGTTGTGAGAACAGCCGGACAGGTTGACCTTATCATCGCCGTTGCAGGTGACGAATTCAACACATATATGGATGTTTACAAACCTTCCAATACCATTGTGGAGGAAAAACCAAGCTATACCAATATCAACAATGGAATAGGGCTTTTCTCATGCAGATACTCTATTACAAGAAGTTACTGGCTCAACACACGGTCATTAGACTCATTAATGAATGGCAGTTATACAGGAAATCTATTTTAAACCTTCTGCCAAATCCTGTCTTTTTGTCATAAAAATTCCTTAAATAAAATTCCCGTTTTTTAAACTTATGCCAATATTTCACATATTCTGTATTGGCACAATCATTGAGAACATTATAATGAATGAAAAATGACAAGTAAATATTAACATAAAAATTTAAAGTATATGGGAAAAATTATTGGAATCGACCTCGGAACAACAAACTCATGCGTAGCTATTATGGAAGGCAGTGAACCTGTCGTTATTCCTAACAGCGAAGGACGCAGGACAACCCCTTCAATGGTTGCATTTACCGACAATAATGAAAGGAAAGTAGGCGACCCTGCTAAAAGACAGGCTATAACAAACCCTAAAAGAACTATTTTCTCCATAAAGAGGTTTATGGGCGAAACTTATGACAGGGTTACCAAAGAGATCAACAGGGTTTCTTATTCGGTAGTAAGAGGTGAGAACAACACACCCCGCGTTAAAGTGGACGACCGCATGTACACCCCGCAGGAAATCTCTGCCATGATACTTCAGAAAATGAAAAAAACTGCTGAAGATTACCTCGGCCATGAAGTCACCGATGCTGTTATCACCGTACCGGCTTACTTCAGCGACTCACAGCGCCAGGCTACCAAAGAAGCAGGAGAAATAGCAGGTTTAACGGTAAAAAGAATAATCAACGAACCTACTGCCGCATCACTTGCTTATGGATTAGACAAGAAAAATAAAGATATGAAAATAGCTGTCTTCGACCTCGGCGGCGGCACTTTTGACATATCCATACTCGAACTCGGCGACGGTGTTTTTGAAGTTAAATCAACGAACGGAGATACACACCTCGGCGGCGATGACATTGACCACACAATTATTGACTGGCTGGCAGAAGAATTTAAAAAAGACGAAAATATAGACCTGAGAAGAGACCCCATGGCTCTCCAGCGCCTTAAAGAAGCTTCTGAAAAAGCAAAGATAGAACTCTCAAGTTCTACACAGACAGAGATAAACCTTCCGTATATCATGCCTGTTGACGGCATTCCCAAGCACCTCGTGAGGACACTGACAAGGGCAAAATTCGAACAGCTGGCAGACAGCCTGATACAGGCCACACTCGAACCATGCAAATTAGCACTGAGAGATGCCAAGATGACGGCTGCCG
>CAZEWB010000753.1:0-2408 GCA_964515655.1 uncultured Bacteroidales bacterium | reverse complement strand
GAACGGCATTTCCTACAATTCCGAAAAGAAAAGCATAGGAGAACTGGCCGATCTGATGGATGCTTACCGCTTACCGCCTGTATTCCGCTATTCAGAAGTACCTACCGACATAATCATTCTTAAAAAGAAATAGTATGGCAGATTATAAGATTCCGCAGCCAAAGCCCATGTTCATCTTCAACGGAACTGACATGAAAGACCTGAATAAGCAGATACAGGACATTGAACATGAATTCCGGGTAAAAGAAATAGACCTGACCTTTAAAGAAGAACGCCTGATCTTTACCAGCATCAAGTCCTCGAAGGAAGCATACCAGTTTGTGAAAGAAGTGATATTCGATGGAGTGGAAATACAGGAACACTTTGTTGTCATTTATATGAACCATGCAAACAAGGTCATCGGATATTACAAACACACCAAAGGCACTATCAACTCAACCCAGGTGGATGTGGAAATGATCGTTGCAGTAGGAATAAAGACACTGGCCAAAGCAGTGATCCTTTCTCACAATCATCCTTCCGGGAACAATGAGCCAAGCCCGCAGGACCGTGAACTGACCAAAAAAGTAAAGCAGGCATTCAAGGTCTTCGACATTAACGTACTTGACCACATTATTGCAACAAAGAACGAGTACTATTCTTTTGCCGACAACCACGATACTTCCCTGTCAGGAAATAAAAGTACAGAAGCAAATAAAGTTGAACAGGCAATCCGTGAAGAAATACTGAAACAACTGAAAAAGGTAACGAAAGCAAACAGCCCGAATATCTGGGAACGCATACAGACAAAAGAAGGTTATGAGAAAATGGAACAACTGATCATTTACCGTGTCGTTCATCAGCACATGGTTCCGGCTGCGGTGATCCCTTTAATGGAAACAGAAATGAGCATGAACTGATGTTTAACGGGAATGAAAATATTACCCCCTCCTGGTTCCGTGCAAGGATCACTGCCATTCGTAAGCTGATTGAAGAACTACCGACCAGCCGTGATGAAAAGAATCCTGACCGTACCCTGATCCGCAATGGAGTTATTCCCGAAAAACTAGAAAAACGTTTTAATGAGGTCCACGACTACGAATACAAACTCAGTTTTGCCCTGAATGAGCCACTAACCTTTTCCGAGATCACTTCTTTTAATACATGGTTTGCAATGCATCCCGAAAAAGTTTGCGGAAAGGAAGTAATAACCACATCAAGAGAATTTCCTATAACTATAAAAGGAAACAAAGAGGAAATTATCCGAACTGTCAAAGCAGGAATAACCCAAATGCCGGAACAACCAACAAATTCAACCCAGACAGAATTTCAGCAGGACACAAAACAGATTGAGGTGGAACAGGAGGATCAGGCCAATCGTTTTGGCAGTGCAAGGAAAGTTCTGGATTGGACGGTTCAGGATTTTCATTCGTATTATCACAATGCAGTAAATGAGTTTCAGCAAACACAAGCCCCGATAGAGGAACAAATAAACGAACTTCATCAGCAGGTAAAAGATGCCGGGAAAGACCGTACAAAACGAAAAGAACTCACTGCAAAACTCAACGACACGATCTGGCAGAGGAATCACAACAAAAACGCATTTGAAGGTGATTGGCTGAACTTCTGTTCTGAGCTTCACAATATCATCCTTGAAATTGGTAAAAGCAAAGGATTACACATTGACGAAGATTCCGGCTGGTACATTCCTGATGATATTATGCTGGCATTTACAGACCGTCCCGGAATTGAAAATTACTGGCACACTAAGATTTCAGAAGTAATTGAAAAGGAACTGCAATATTTCGTGAAGGAGAACGAAAAACAACATAAAACAGCAGACCTGCTGGAACTGGAAGCCCTCGCACTTGAAACCGAACTCGAATTACTTACAATTTAAAGCAACGATATGTCATACCTGAACGGAATAAATAATACTGATAACCTGGGCTGGCTCAACCCGGCAATGATCAGTTTAATACTGGCAAACAGTGATAAGGTCATTAAGATACTCAAAGAAGCCAAACAACTGCAAGGGTTGGGTGATTCTTCAGATAAAATGAGTTTTGACGATGTGATATCACGCTACAACAAGGGCATCACTTTTGAGGAAATAAAAGCCTGGGTTTGGTACAAACGATCTCTGGGAATTCCCATGAAGGGCTGGGAACGCTATTACATCAAAGGAGGGACAATGATCGAAAATGTTGTTGCAACTGAAACTGCAAGCATAAAAGACAATCATTTCAGGGATATTAAGAACGTGGAGAAAGGAACAGTGCTGGGCAAATACATCAAGACACATGCTTATGCCGAAGGAGACAATTATTTCATCTACCGCAGTGATGACGGTCTGTATTACGTTTCAGCAAAACACTGCAAACTTGAAAAGACAGCAGTTGCAGCCAACGAAAAAGAACTTTCGGCTC
>CAZEWB010000752.1:0-2409 GCA_964515655.1 uncultured Bacteroidales bacterium | reverse complement strand
CTATATTATTTTAAAGTCAGAAGGAATTTTTTTTGTTGCTTCTCCAATAATTTCCAAACTCCGAACAATTGCCCTTGTTAATATTTCATCATCAAGAACCTGTTCTTTTGATTTTTCTTCAGTATTTCTTATTACAAAAGAACATTCATTTGAAATGTGTTTTAAAAAATCAAGCAAAGTTCGGGACATATTCAAGCTCTTTTAAAATGTATTTGCCGGTAAATTTATTTAACGATTGTGGTGTAACTATTTCAATCTTTCTTCCGGTCAGCTTAGTAAAAAAATTTGCCAATCCCAGAAAATTTTTCAATGTTTTGTATTCAGGAGCAAATTCAATAAATAAATCAACATCACTTTTACTTGTAACTTCATCGCGTACAAACGAGCCGAATATACCGAGTTTAAGTACACCATATTTCTTTATCTCTTTTTGATTGATGATAATGACAGAGTTTAATTCTTCTTTCGTATTCACAATAGTTTGCATAGTATAATTTTAATATTAGCACAAAGATAGTAAAAAAATTAGTCATAAATTAAAAACCATATATAGAAAGCTGTAAAAAAACGCTATTTTTACAAAAAAATCATCACTATGAAAGCATTTCGTAAAGCATTGAAAATCTTTGTAATTGTTTTAGTCATTCTGATCGCTGCATTAATAGCGACACCTTTTATATTCAAAGGTAAGATCGTTGAAATGGTAAAGACTGAGGTCAATAAGCAACTTAATGCAAAGGTTGACTTCGGTGAATTCTCATTATCGATATTCTCGACATTTCCTAACCTTGAATTCTCTGTACAAAATGTATCTGTTGTAGGAAAAGACGTCTTTGAAGGCGACACACTTGCCTGGCTGCCGGATTTTAAAGCGACATTAGATATTATGAGTGTTTTCGGAGACGAGATAAAGATAAGGGAAATTATTCTGAATAAGCCGTTGATAAATCTGCTCGTCACAAAAGATGGCAAGGCAAACTGGGACATTGCCATTTCTGACACGACTCAGACGGAAGAAACAGACACTTCGGCAACTCCGTTCAAACTTGCCCTTAAAAATCTGGAACTGAACAATGCAACGATTTTGTATGATGACAAGTCAATGGACATGTCTGCATTCCTGCAAAACATGATGTTCAAACTCGAAGGCGACCTTACCGATGCATCCACACAACTTGACATTGCAATGCTGGTTGACTCGCTGACATTTGTGTACGAAGGAATGGAATACATGAAAAAGACAAAGGTCGATTTCACTGCAGGAATAGATGCTGACCTGGAAAATTCTGTATATACATTCAAAGAAAACGTTCTTAAACTTAACCTTTTTGAAACGAATTTTGCAGGAACCATTAATATGCCAACTGACGATATCGGGATTGAAATGACACTCAGTTCACCTCAAACGGAATTCAAAGACCTTCTTTCGCTTATTCCAGCAGTGTATATGACAGGCTTTGAAAGTTTAAAAACTTCAGGGACTTTTGCTTTTAACGGAAGCATCAACGGTACTTACAGCGAAAAATCGATGCCTGGGTTCGATTTTAAATTCAATGTTAAGAACGGCTATCTGAAATATCCCGACCTTCCGTCTGACGTAAAGAATATTAATATCGACACTAAAGTTTCCAACAAGGACGGTAACGATGACAATACATTAATCAACATTACCGCATTTCACGCCGAAATGGGTGGAAATCCCATCGACATGAAACTTAATGTTGCTACTCCTATAAGCGACCCTGCACTCGATGGATGGCTGAAAGGAAAGATAGACCTTGCAACTGTTTCGGCATTCTATCCTATGGAAGGCACAAAAATGCAGGGAAGCATTTCTTCGGATATAGAATTTGATGGAAAAATGTCACAGATAGAGCAGGAAAAATATGAGGAATTTAAAGCAGCAGGTAAGATCTCATGTTCCGGCATCGTATACGACGACGGCACAGACAAAATAAATGTTGATACCGCATTAATGGAAGTAACGCCACAGTGTTTCGAGCTAAAAGCCCTATCGGCAGTGATGGGCGAAAGTGATTTCAATATGAACGGAAAGATCGAGAACTTTATGGCATATGCTTTCAGGGATGAACTGCTTAAGGGAAATTTCAATTTCAAATCAAATTTTATAAATGTTAACGAATTCATATCTGATGATGAAAGCGAAACAACAACTGCAGAAGATACATCGGCGCTTACTGCTTTTGAAGTTCCCGAAAACATTGATTTTACTTTATCAAGCAGTATAGGAAAAATTCTTTATGATAAAATTGAGATCACTGCAATGAATGGTGACATTGTGATCCAGGGAGGAAAAGTTAGCCTGAACAATGTAAACATGAACATGCTTAATGGTAAGATGGGCATGAACGGATATTATGTAACAACACAACCAAACACACACAACAC
>CAZEWB010000751.1:0-2412 GCA_964515655.1 uncultured Bacteroidales bacterium | reverse complement strand
GTTTTCTGCGAAATTCAGTTCCGACGCTTCCATGATCCCCACATACTCTATGTGTAAGTTTCGTTTTACCAGGGGGAACGATGGAAGGTCGGAAAGACTGATTTTGAAAATTAACGGGCAAGAGAAGAGGCTTGTTACTGCGTTGTAAGCAAAGAGAAGTACAGGGAAACTGTGAAGGTTGTGAAGCTGTAAATCCGAAGCACGCTTGTCCACCGTAACGAAGTGAAGGAGGGAAATCCGAAATCCGAAACGTGAAAGCGGAAGTGTCGGAAGCGGAGTTGGGCATGGGCAGTGGGCATTGCCGACTGTCAATTGCCAACTGCCAACTGCAGACTGCCAAGTGCCTACTGCCAACTCCCGTCTTCCGTCTCCGGTCTTCCGTCACTTCTGGCGTAAGCAACCTTTCGGATTTATCATTATCTTTGCTGAACATGAGCAGGTACAGATCCACAGCATTCGGACTTTGTTTTACTTCGGAAATCGAGTTGCCCGAATTGCCGGTTTTTGTCGGAGAGTTATGCGATGTAGAAATAAAAACAGGCGTGGTTCCCGTATCGCTTGAGAATCCGGTAAAACAAACAGTAAGATTTTACCTGGCCGAAAACGACTTTATTTTAACGGTTGATAATATTGCAAGGTACAGAGTACAGAACGGGAATTCAATTACTGTTGAACCGGCAAAAAATGCGACAACTGACGAGGTCAGGCTTTTTATGTATGGCTCTGCATTTGCGGCGCTTTTTCACCAGCGGGGAATGATGCCCCTGCACGCAAGTACGGTGTACAATTCCGAAGGCGCTATTGCTTTTGCCGGGAACGCCGGGGCAGGGAAGTCATCACTGTCTTTTTCACTTATCGAAACAGGGGCATTCAAACTGGTTTCGGATGATATTACAATACTTAATTACAAAGACGGCAACATCGCTGTGCAGCCCGGAATGCCTCACGTAAAACTTTGGGCAGACGTGCTTGAACACTCACAGAAGGACATCAGGCAACTAAAGAGCATAAGAAAAGAAATTCAGAAATACCGCTATCCGGTGGAAGATAATTTTACCACAACTCCGGTTATGCTGAAGTCTATGTTTTTCCTTTCCACGCATCATCACCCGGAGATACAGATATTGCCCGTTACCGGGGCCGAAAAGTTCAATCTTTTACAAAACAACATTTTCCGCAGCCAGTTCATTACGGGCAAGGCGCTTCAGGAAAAATATTTTAAACTTATTACGGCTGTTCTGCAAAAAGTGCCGGTCTTCCGCGTCATACGCCCCAGGCAGGGGATGGGGATAGAGCAACTGCGCGAAAAGGTAATTGAGTCGCTACATAACTATTAGGGTATAAGGTTGATGGGTTGAGCAACTAGTTTGGTTTAATGTAAAAAGTTAACAGAAATGGAAGAAGCAAAGAAAAAAATACAAAGTTTTAGGTTTATAGCAACAGGTATAAAAACAACAGAGTTACTGGTTGCTGGTTACTGGTTACCAGAAACCAGAAACCAGCCACCAGAAACCAGAAGCCTAACCTTTCAACCTAAAACCAGATTGAGTTTGATACAACTATGAAGAACAGTAACTTGTACATTGTTCATTGTTTGTTTGACATTGAGCATTTCTTTATGAAATTAACAATGCCAAATTTTCAATTTTCAATGAGCAACAGTAATCCCGAACAGTAATGTCGTTTCAATAGTAAAAGTAGTGGTGAATGACAGAAACATAATATGGCTGGCCTCTTATCCGAAATCGGGCAATACGTGGTTTCGGGCAATAATTGCGTACCTGTACCGCAAAGGGACATTCGATATAAATCAGCTTGACATAAGTCCCATTTACAGCAGCCGTACTTTTATAGAGAAAGAAACAGGCATTGATACAACGGAACTTACCCCCGGAGAAGCCGAAGAATTGAGGATCTCATTGTTCGACAAGCCCTATGGGAACTTCCCTACATTCTTTAAAATACATGATGCCCTTACTTTTTTTCCCGATTGCCGCCCTGTCATTCCGGTTCAGAAAACCAATGCTACCGTTTATTTTATCCGCAATCCCCTTGATATTGCCGTCTCTTTTGCCTTTCACAGCTCAAAAACGATGGAAAAGACTATTGAGAACATGAATGATTCAAGATTTACAATTGCCGCTTCGTCAAAGAAATATAATAATCAGTTGCGCCAGATCCTGCTTTCCTGGTCGGAACATGTTAAAAGCTGGACCGAGCAGAAGTCTTTTCCAGTTAAAGTTCTGCGATACGAGGACATGCTGGCTGATCCGCATAAGGTTTTTTCGGATACAATTTCAGGATTTCTGAATCTGCCTTTCGGACAAAAGGAAATTACTGAAGCTGTCGAGGCATGCAGTTTTGAAAATCTCAGCAAGCTCGAAAATGAAGTGGGCTTTAAAGAAAAGGCTC
>CAZEWB010000750.1:546-2428 GCA_964515655.1 uncultured Bacteroidales bacterium | reverse complement strand
TGTGTTGGGTGTGTTTGGTTGTTGGGGTGTGTTTGGTTTAGTGATGTTATTTGCAAAGTACGAAAGATGATTCTGAAGTTTCTCTACCTTTTTATCATAATAATATTGTATGATCCTGGCGCCTGCTTTTTCAATTTCAGGGTAATTTCCAAGTTCATTATATAATTTTAATCTTTTATTCTTATCGAAGATCGTGTTCCCGTTCACACTATTCCAGGAACAGGTAACCCCAAAGCCTGTATTCAGTGTTTTTAAACCGGAAGTGGTAAGACTGCCTTTTATCAGTATATATTCGGTATTGATGAACCTGCCATCCTTTTTAACATCGTAAAAATATTTTGTGTACTGAGTTTTTCCGGCCTCACCCGAAACTTTTTTATTGAATGAAACCACGTAAGGAATCGAGGAAACTTCTGACTTATCCGGAGTTTTATAAGCAAGGTTCTCGGCAAACCATATTTGTGTTCCTATCGTCACTGTCTTGTATACTTTTCCGTCACGCGTATCCTTGAATGTCCCTTTGGTCTGGGCTTGTGACAACATGGATGAAAATACAGCAGTATATAGAAGAATTAAGTTTTTCAAAACAGAATTTATTACATGTAAAGTTATAAAATAAATGTTAAAAGCCTGTTTTTTTCGTATTTGCATTAAAAACACTATATTTAAACCAAAATTAAAACGAATATGAAAAACCTGACTCTACTTCTTACTTCAGTTTGCTTTTTTGTTTTTTCGCTTGCTGCTTTTTCGCAGACCGGAACAAAGGGAAATGCTTCAATTGCCAGGATCGCATGGTCGAAGCCTAATTCAAAATTCGTCACTTTTAAACCCGGTACAGCAGTTTCTGCAAAATCTGTTTTTACTGTTTACCATTCTGAATTCGGACTGGGTGTAAACGACGAAATGAGGTTGTTACGCACAAATTCTGACAAACAGGGAATTTCCCATTACCGTTATCAGCAGTATTACAGGGGCTATCCGGTAGACGGGGCAGTATACCTGCTTCATGAGAAGGACGGAAAAGTGCAATCAGGGAACGGCACGATTGTAAAGGGACTGGCAATACCCGTAACAGTTTCCTTCTCTCCATCACAGGCATTACAGGTTGCTATGAGCGAAGTCCCTTCGCAAAAATATATCTGGCAGGATACTGAATCTGAAAAGATGCTTAAGGAGATCAATAACGATCCCAATGCAACATATTATCCCGTACCTCAGCTCGTTTTGTTTGATAAAAAATTCGGTAGTCAGGCAGAAAACTACGCTCTTGCTTATAAGATCGAAATATACTCACTCCAGCCGCTTGCAAGAAAATATGTTTATGTAGATGCAAACACAGGAAAAGTGATACATACTATAAACATGATACAGACCACGGATGTTCCTGCAACTGGTGTTACTAAATATAACGGGAACCAGCCGATAGTGGTTGATTCTCTCGCTGCGGGTTCCTTTCGCCTTCGCGAAACGGGACGCGGCAATGGTATAATCACCCGCAGCACACAGAATACTGAGGTCTATTCAACTGCTGTTGATATATACGATGACAGCACTTCGCTTTTCGATACAGACGACGTTGCTGTTGCCGCTCATTGGGGCGCTGAAATGACTTACGATTATTATTATAACGTATTCGGACGCAATAGTTACAATGACAATGGCGCTGTATTATATTCCTATGTGCATTACGGTAATAATTATGTGAACGCATTCTGGGATGGCAGCAAAATGACATACGGTGACGGGAATTCACAGTATTCCGCTTTCACTTCGCTTGATATATGCGGTCATGAGATCACACATGCTGTTACTACTTATACTGCCGACCTTATTTATCAGGATGAGTCCGGCGCATTAAGCGAAGGATTCAGCGACATAT
>CAZEWB010000750.1:0-536 GCA_964515655.1 uncultured Bacteroidales bacterium | reverse complement strand
TGTGTTGGGTGTGTTTGGGGGTTTGGCTAAGGTCACTGAGTGATCCTAATCAGTTTGATAATCCGGATACTTATCATGGCACATACTGGGATACCGATCTTGATGGCTCAGATAACGGGGGCGTTCATACAAACTGCGGAGTGGCTAATTTCTGGTTTTATCTTTTATGTGAAGGCGGTACAGGCAACAACGATAATGGTGAAGCATATTCTGTAACTGCTCTGGGTCGTACCGTAGCCGAGGTGATCGCATACAATACACTGGCTTATTATCTCACTGCTTCTTCGGATTACTATGATGCTTACCAAGGCTCTCTAACTGCTGCAGAAGCATTATACGGACCATGCTCCAACGAGGTCTACCAGATTGCAAATGCATGGGCAGCAGTAGGTGTGAGCTTTCCTTTTGATCCGCAGAAAGTGTATATACTTGATGTCATTTCGCCTGTCACTGACTGTGATCTTAATTCAGAAACAGTTTCGGTCCGCCTGTTCTATAACGGCTGCGATACATTGCTTCATGCTTCCGATACGATC
>CAZEWB010000749.1:0-2428 GCA_964515655.1 uncultured Bacteroidales bacterium | reverse complement strand
AAAATAAAATGTTTTGTTTTTTTCATCTGCAAAAGGAAATAGTTCATCTCCTTCGGTGTTTATGTTATTTCCCAGGTTTTCCTTACTTCCCCATTCTCCTTTTAAGTTTTTGGTTACTCTGTAAATATCAGTTCCGCCAAAACCACCGGGCATATCACTTGTAAAATACATAACATTGCCGTCACCGGACAAACAAGGCTGGCCAACAGAATAGCTTTCGCTGTTCAGAATAAATGATTCGGGTTCTGACCACTTTCCATCTTTACTGGTGCTGAAAAAGATCTGAATCTCAATCACTTTATCCTTACCTACAATATCATAATTGTTTCTTGTGTACGCTATAAAATTGCCATTATTGCTAAAACTGGCAGGTCCATCGTGTAATTTACCATTTAATTTTTTACTGAATTTTTCACTATTTACGAATTGTCCTGAATCTACATCGGCAATATACATATCCCAAAATGGTTTACCTGTCCAGTTGTAATTTCTGACAATCATTTTTGTGCCGGTATTGCTGGTTGAATAAACGACCTTATCATTATAATAATAACAAATACCAAATTCATCAGCATCAGAATTTATATCCAGGTTCTTAATTTTATATATGCCATTATCTTTCTGCAAATTCAACAAATTGTTGTTGTGGGTTATATAATTATTTGCACGTGTGTCTGTAGGCTTTAGATTTGAGTATGCAGCCATCCACTTACCTGCTTCGTCATATTTGCCATTTGACTTTAAAGTCATTGCATAATTATAATTATCTTCGGGTAAAACTCCTGTTCCCGAGTTTATGATTCCAAGCCATACTGGTTCTGACTCAATGTTCCGGCCCAGGTTAGAATAACTTAAAGCCAGCTTACGCTGTCCTTCAACGCTCAATTGCTTTGCGTGTGTATAACAATCTATTGACTTATCAAAAGAATAAACAAAGTAGTTCTTATCCCCTTTTGCTTCTTTGTTTGATATTTCCTGTGCATTAACGGTGGCAAAGATCCCGATTAATGTCATTGTGGAAAAAATTAGTTTTTTCATATTATTTTGTTTTATTTGATTTAAAAATTTCTGGGTGAATGAATTTGATTCTTACTGGAAAAAATAAAATCGTATCTTAATAAAATTTCATGACTTCCCTGATTATACTTTGCGGTCTTTAAACCATACGACCAATCGTATGAATAACCGATATGAAACTGTTCTGTAATATTAAAACCCACAAGAGCCCCAAAAGAGTCTCCTGTACGGATCATAGCGCCCAACAACAATTTTTTTGCAATAATAAATGAAGCCGTAAGATCAGCCTGAACTGGCGCTGCCGGGGTCATTTTTATCAATGTGGTAGGTTTAAAAGCAAGATTATCTGATAAATTAAACAACATACCTGCAATAAAAAAGTAATGCCTTTGTTCCTTAGCCAGCAATGTGTTTCCGTTTGTCTGTACTATTTCAGAATAATTGTTTTGTAATAAGTACGGTATAGAAACACCGGCATAAAAGCGTTCGCGTGAATAATAAGCTCCGAATCCAAAATTCGGAGTTACTTTATTATTGATATTACTTTGAAATGAAGGGTCGGTTTGCTGATCAAGATCAAGTGTACTCAACTGTGCCTGAAAAATATTTACACCTCCGCTTAAGCCCAAAGCCAGTTTGGATTTCTCATTCAGTTTCATCCGGTAAGCATAATAGGCAAACGCTGATGTATTATTGGTAGGTCCTATATTGTCGTTCAAAACCGATAATCCTATACCGGTATGTTCATTACAGATAGGACTGTGTGCA
This sequence comes from uncultured Bacteroidales bacterium, assembly GCA_964515655.1. Taxonomy (GTDB): domain Bacteria; phylum Bacteroidota; class Bacteroidia; order Bacteroidales; family GWA2-32-17. Next base: position 643 of record CAZEWB010000749.1, on the reverse strand, counting down.
GTCAAAGTCTGTGTTGATGGCGCGCCATCAAAACCAACCCACTGCGAACGATGGAGAGCCGTTATCGTTAAGGCATCTCTGCTTCCTGCATAACCCGGATTTACAATCAATGTATTATTCATGTAATGAGTATACATCGGATCCTGCTGTGCATTACTGGTTAATGTTCCTGAGAATAAAACCAATATGAAAGATATGTTTTTTATTGTTTTCATTTTGTTTTCGTTTTTAATATGACATTTTTATGATTTTAAATTATCTTAATCCGTTAAGGTAAATTGTTCCTTTATAAATATCGGAACCATCACCCAGATCAAGTATATAGAAGTATGTACCTGTTGGTAACTCGTTAACCCCTACTGTTAAACCTTCGTCAGATCTTCCGTCCCATGTATTCTGATATGGCGCTGCCTCGAACACTTTATTTCCCCAGCGATTATAGATCATTATAATATTGTCAGGATAAATCTCAATTCCTCTTATCACAAACAAATCGTTTACCAGATCATTATTTGGTGAGAACCCATTAGGAATATGAAAAACAATTTCGGGAACCAGACAATCGTTAACTACTATTGTGACCGTTGATGTAAAAGAAGTACAACCTATTACTGAAACAACACCACCAAACACACCCAACACA
>CAZEWB010000748.1:0-2432 GCA_964515655.1 uncultured Bacteroidales bacterium | reverse complement strand
TGTGTTGGGTGTGTTTGGTTTGTTTTTTTTTGATTTGTTTGGAAATTGATGCTTTGGATTTCGAATTTCGAATTTCGAGTTTCGATATTCGGATTTCGTGCTTCGGATTTCGGATTTTTATGAATTACAGGATAAACTGAAAAGGGAGCAATATTTCCCTGTACATAAACAAACTCAGTAAGAAATAAACTATAAAATGTTACACTTCTTTTCCCCGGTAAAAAATACAAAGGGAATTGATTTCAGACTGTTTCCGTCAGCATCTTCGTAATATCTTACAGGTGCAATGCCATTTACTTTCTTGGAGAAATTACCTGTTTTCTTATCGTAATACCAGTCTTCGATAAAGATTATTCCCTTTAACTCTTCCAGATTGAATTTTTGCACAGCAGTCGAATTGACGACATTCCCTTTTTCATCCTGATCTGTAACATCTACAGTTTGCTCACCAAGCCTTTTTTTCAGAGTTTCGGTATCGAATTTATTGTTAAAGCTGTCAGGAGCAAAAACCTGCAATTTGCCGTTGATGGCCGAATTTACCAGCCATGAGAAAAAACGGTTGTAATCGAGATATCTGAAATCCGAAGATTTATCGCCGAAAGTGATCTCGTAAATAATGTTTTCTGCAAGTGGTTCAGTAGTATTTCCGCTGAAAACATGGAATACCCGGTGATATGAACTGTCGCTGTTGCTGAAGAATCCGGGATACCACCATTCCGTAGTTTTATTGAACTTAACGTTCGTAGTATCAAAATGCCATTTTTCGATAAAACCGATAGCATCTGTTTTGTAATTGCCCCAGGTGAACGATTTTTTATCGGAGTGTTTTCCCAGATCAATTTCAATATTGGCTACAGATATCCGTGCGCCAATTGTGTCGTTATAAAAAGGACTGTATACAGGAATATCACTTTTATATACTTTTTTCCTGAAATTCTTTAAAAAATCTTGTGCATCGAGCGATTTTTGCCAGCTGTCTGTTGAAGTAGTATCCAGGGTTACCATATATTCCACCTGCAAAATATCAGGAAGAAGCATATTTGGCACCGGAGAGGTGCTGTTAAAAGTATTTATACTGACGGGACTTTCGCCTTTACAGCCGAAAAGGATTACTAAAAATAAACCCGGAAGAATATCTCTCATTTCATGAATTATTTAGTGTCTGTCTATAAAGTCAGTTTTTGGTTCATAATGTTCGAGTTCGAGGATTTCGCAGTCTTGAAAACCAAGGAGTTTACTAAGAGTAAATGACTGTTTTCAAGACAAGAGTGACGATGAAATCGGACATTATGGACAAACACTATTTACGGGGAACGATACTCATAACAGGAATTGTGGATTTGTGTATGATCTCTTTAGCAAGTGTGCCGATCAGGTATTTTATCACTTCGGTTTCCTGTTGTGTCATTATAATAATAAGGTCTGCGTTAATATTATGGGAATAGTCCAGCAGAGCTTTTGCCATATCACTGTTGCTGCTTTCGGTAAACAGGAACTGTGTTTTACATTCAACGCCTTCTTTCAGGATAAATTCGGAGATCTGAGTCAACTGAAGTTGCAGGCGGTTTACAAAGTAATTGTCGTGCGATGATGACATTGTAACTACATGAATTGTGCTGCCGAAGTATTTGGCAAAGTGTATTGCATGGGCAACTTTCTGACGGGTTTCTTTTGTAAGGTCAACCGGAAGTACAATATTTTTACAACCTTCGTTGTGCGATTTTCCTTTAATGGTAATTACCGGGCATTTTGCTTCGCGTATCATTGTCAGTGCATTACTGCCTACAAGAAGGTCAACAAAATCCTGTGTTGCCTTTGTTCCTACAATTATAAATTCACTTTTTAATTTTTCCGACTGCTCAAGGATAATATCCATGAGTTTACCTTTTTCGATAATAGTATTGACCTTAAGTCCTGTCTTCTTGTTAACCTCAATAGCAAGGTCTGCTAATTTTACTTCAATACGTCCCATTACATCTTCCTGCTCTTTTTTCGAGAAGAAATTAAAAAACGAGCCGTTGTCCACAACATGAAGAAGATTCATCTCTGCCTTCGACATTTTGCAATGTTATACGACTGTTCAAGTGCAATCATCGATTGTTCACCGAAATCTACCGGAATAAGAATGTTGTTGTGCCTTGTTTCCATTTTTCTTAAATTTTTAGCAAAAATACAAATTTTATCTCATTTACTGATGTTTCGCATGATTTTTAGATACGAATTACATGAATTATCATTTCAGGCACGAATTTACAAGGATTATCATTTAGACACAAATTGCACGAATTAGCACGAATGAAATCTATGTTTTTTTTTCTATTGTGAACTATGTGTCTATGTGGTTCATTTTATTGCTTTTTACCACATAGGCACATAGAGCACATAGAGATTGAACATAGGAACACAACCCCAAACCAAACACACCCAACACA
>CAZEWB010000747.1:740-2448 GCA_964515655.1 uncultured Bacteroidales bacterium | reverse complement strand
AAATTTTCTGAAATCAACCGGAAGTTTTGCCAACGTGTCATCTGCTTTTGCCGAATCGGAACGGGACAAAAAGCTGTAATTACACACATTGTCATTTTTAAGCATAAATACATGGATGTTGCCTGCATAAAGGGCGTCAACATTAATATTCCCAATGAGCATAGGGAAAAAAGCCAGTGAAACATTAAGGCTGTCAAACTTTACAACCGGGGGACTGCCCTTCTCTCCAAAGGAAAATCCTGTAACATATACCGAAGAAATTCCGCTGAAACTTACACGCTTGTATTCAACTGAAATATTCCTCTTTTTCAGGTTCTCAATTTTTTTATCAATTACAGAAGTAAGTACAGCGTTCCTGAAAAGGAAAAAAGCAATGAACAATAATATCAGCGAAGCAAGAGCAATAACTACTATTTTCCTTATCCTTTTTCTCATATCCCGGCAAAGTTAATGTTTTTAGAATATTCATCATTAACCAGCATTAATCAACCAGGACAGACGCATATTAAATTATTATTTATTAATAGTACTACAAAGCATTACAAATACATAAACTAACAACAACAACCCCAACGTCATTGCGAGCATTGCGTTGTATAAGTATTATCTTATTTGACTGTTATTGCAAGGCGAAGCAATCGTTGTGTGAGGGCCATGCGGGGGGATAATTACCGGCTTGTTTCCGGTTGTTGCAGATGCATAACAAACAAGTACGTAAAACACCTAATACAATCATGTTTGCCTTCGGCTCCTCCGCACAATGCCGGCGCACAACGATTGCTTCGGTCGCTTAATGCTCCACAGATTATTCATTGTTATAGATGCTCCCTCGCAATGACGTTGGTGTTTTTTATATCAAGACTTAACAGCATATAAATAGTGTTCCCATATTTTTAAACAAAATAGTTTACCACTTTATAAGATGGTATGAATAATAAAAGACGAAACTGCTTTGAGTTTAATAAGTGTTTGAACTGACTTAGTCAAGAAAATTCATAAAGAAATTGAGTTTTAAACTCCATATTATATATCTTTGCAAAAAAATACAACGATGAACGATACTAAAGTTAAGACTCTTCCTTACAAAGTAAAAGATCTTTCGCTGGCTGACTGGGGCCGTAAAGAAATTCAATTGGCCGAAACTGAAATGCCCGGACTGATGTCGTTGCGGAAAAAATACGGCAAGGCAAAACCCCTTAAAGGCGCACGTATCACAGGCTCACTGCATATGACAATTCAGACCGCTGTTCTGATCGAAACACTTGTAGAACTCGGCGCAGATGTCCGCTGGGCAAGCTGTAATATTTTTTCCACACAGGATCATGCAGCTGCCGCAATAGCAAAAGCAGGCGTTCCGGTTTTTGCATGGAAGGGCGAAAGCCTCGAAGAATACTGGTGGTGCACAGATCATGCCCTTACATTTCCCGGTGGCAACGGACCAAATCTTCTTGTTGATGACGGCGGTGATGCCACACTCCTTATTCATATGGGTTTTAAAGCAGAAAATAACCCCGCATTTCTGGAAGCACCGGCAGCAAGCCACGAAGAAAAAGTCATTAAAGAACTTGTGAAATCAGTTCTGAAAGAAGACAATACCAAATGGCACAGATTTGCCGAAAGCATCCGCGGAGTATCCGAAGAAACCACAACGGGAGTTCACCGCCTTTTCCATCATCTGGTAAAGGCGGTGAACTCCCGTTGTGGTTTC
>CAZEWB010000747.1:0-730 GCA_964515655.1 uncultured Bacteroidales bacterium | reverse complement strand
ACCCCAACAAACCACTCGGGGTGTCCCCCCCCTTTACCCTTTTATGTAAATTGGATATCTGTTTTTCCCCCAAAAAAACGAACACGACTCTGTAACAAAATCGAAATTCGATAACCTGTATGGATGCCGCGAATCTCTGGCCGATGGCATTAAACGCGCCACTGATATAATGATCGCCGGAAAAGTTGTAGTAGTATGCGGTTACGGTGATGTCGGTAAAGGCTGTTCACGTTCAATGAGAAGTTACGGAGCACGTGTTATTGTTACCGAAATTGACCCGATCTGCGCTTTACAGGCAGCAATGGAAGGATTCGAAGTAACTACTCTTGAAGATGCTTTAAAGGAAGGTAATATTTTCGTTACCACAACCGGAAACCGCGATGTGATCCGCATCGAACATCTCGAAAAAATGAAGAACGAAGCCATAGTCTGCAATATCGGCCATTTCGATAACGAGATACAGGTTGACAAACTTGAGAAATATAAAGGAATAAAGAAGGTAAACGTAAAACCTCAGGTCGACCAGTACGTATTCCCCGACGGTCATTCAATAATCCTTCTTGCCGAAGGCCGCCTAGTAAACCTCGGCTGCGCTACCGGGCATCCTTCTTTTGTAATGAGCAATTCATTCACCAACCAGACCCTTGCACAGATCGAACTCTGGACCAAAAAATATGATATCAACGTATACAGGCTTCCCAAACACCCCCACCCAAACACACCCAACACA
>CAZEWB010000746.1:0-2449 GCA_964515655.1 uncultured Bacteroidales bacterium | reverse complement strand
TAACATCATCACATGCGGGGGCATTCAATCCAACCACTGCAGGGCTGTTGCATCAGTTGCTGTAAAAATGGGCATGAAATCATGCCTTGTCTTAAGAGGAGATAAAAATTCGGAAATTGACGGCAACCTGCTTCTGGATAAGTTGTTCGGATCTGAAATATTTTTCATCACCAATGATGAATACCAGTACGGAAGAACGGAAATAATGGAAGATATTAAAAAGGAGAAAAGCAAACAGGGCTTTAATTCATATATCATACCCACCGGGGCATCTGACGGTATAGGTTCTTTTGGTTATTATATGGCTTTACAGGAAATCATTGAACAGGAAAAAGAATCCGGCATACATTTCGACTGTATTGTTGTTGCTGTTGGTTCGGGAGGAACTCATTCCGGACTACTATTGGCAAAAAAACTTCTTAACCATGATGTTCAGATTTATGGATTTAACGTATGTGATGACAGGGAGTATTTTACAAACAGAATTAAAGAAATATTTAACGAAAGTCTTGATTATCTTAATACTGACATAAACATTTCAGAGGAGGAAATAAATATCATTGAGGGTTATAAAGGAATAGGATATGCACTAAGCCGGAAGGAAGAACTTAAGTTCATACATGACTTTGCTATGCTTGAAGGGATAATCTTAGATACTGTTTACACGGGTAAAGCTATGTATGGACTGACAGAAGAGATCAGAAAAGGGAATTTTAATAATTTCAAAAATATCCTTTTTATCCATACAGGAGGAATTTTCGATCTGTTTCCTTATAAAGATTTGTTTGAATTTTAACCCAATATGAAATATGAGGGATATGATTTATCAATAGTTTAAAAAAAATTTGGTTATGTAAATATTACTTTTTAGATTTGTCCGAAGTTTTCAAAAAACAAATAAAATATTTTGTGAATTAATAAAAATTTCAGGAGGATTAAAATGGACCAACATTAACTTCTGTTAAAAAAATGGATATACAAATATTGCCATTTACATTTATACTGATTATTAAAAAAACAATAGAAACATTAAATAAATTAAAATAAAAAAATAAGGAGGAATAATTATGATATTTAAATTATCTAATGGTGTAGAAATGCCTGTTGAGATGTTTAAAACAAGGATGGTACAGAAAATCAATCTTGTTCCAGCTGAAGAAAGACTTCAAGCTATAAAAGAAGCAGGATTTAATACATTCTGTTTAAAGAATAGACATATTTTCATTGATGCACTTACTGATAGTGGTGTTAATGCTATGAGTGACAATCAATACGCATCTTTAATGAATGTAGATGATTCATACGCCGGAAGTGAAACTTTTTATCAATTTCAAAGCGCCGTTAAAGACGTTTTGGGTTATAATTTTGTAGTTAATGTACACCAGGGAAGAGCAGCTGAACATTTATTGAGTAAAGTGTTCGGAAAACCTGGTGGAGCAATGATTACAAATTACCATTTCACCACAACAAAAGCTCATATTGAAGCAACAAGCCAATGTACCTGCCTTGAACTTTATACTGATGAAGCATTGGTAACAAAGAGTTCTTGTCAATTCAAAGGAAATATGGATATACAGAAACTCAATGATGCTATTAAGAAATGGGGAAAAGAAAATATTGGTTATATCCGTATGGAAGCATCTACAAACCTTATCGGAGGACAGCCTTTTTCAATGGAAAACTATAAAGAGGTCAAGAAAGTATGTTCCCAGAATGGCATAATTTTCGTTCTTGACGGCAGTTTGATTTGTGAAAATGCTTACATGATAACTCAGAGAGAAAAGGGATACGAAAAGAAAACCGTAGAAGAAGTTGTTAAAGAAATGTGCAGTCTTGCTGATATTTATTACATGAGCGGAAGGAAAAATACAGTTGTAAGAGGAGGTTGTATTGCAACAAACAATGAAAAATTATTTAAACTGTTTGAACCATGGGTACCTCTTTATGAAGGATTCTTCACTTATGGAGGTATGTCAATGAGAGAAGTTGCTGCTATGGCAGTTGGAATGAGAGAAATGTGTGATCCGGGTATGGCAAGCGCCGCTGTTGATCAGATAAAATATTTTATCAATAAACTTGATGAAATGGGTGTTCCTGTGGTTACACCTCCGGGAGCATTAGGTGGTCATATTGATGCCAAGAAATTTCTCCCTCATGTTCCAAAAGAACAATATATTGCCGGCTCTTTAGTATCTGCATTTTATCTTATATCAGGGGTAAGAACAATGGAAAGAGGTACTATTTCCAATGACCGTCTTAAAGATGGCAGTGACGATTATGCACTCGTGGAATTAATGAGAGTTGCTCTTCCAAGAAGAGTATATACCGTTTCTCATGTTGAATATATTGTTGACAGAATAAAATGGTTATACGATCACAGAGATTTGGTTGGAGGATTAAAGTTTGTTTCCGAACCACCGGTACTCAGGTTCTTCGTTGGAAAATTAGA
>CAZEWB010000745.1:0-2450 GCA_964515655.1 uncultured Bacteroidales bacterium | reverse complement strand
AACAGGGTTAACGATATTCTTACTCCTCCTCCCAAAAAGGCTTAAGAGCAACACTTAAAATTTATTTTCAGTTGCTTATTACTCCATCCACTAAAAAATTGGAGAATGAAACATCTGAAATAAGCCATATTAGTTTTACCGATAGAAGCAATCTTTAATTTATATAAATAAATTCGTTCCGTAACTGTACATTTAATTTTATTAATTTAAAAATTTAAGATATGAAAAAAAATATATTTATTTCAGCAATAATGTTGTATTCAACTTTTTTATTTTCACAAACAATTACAGTGGTAAATAAAACCACCCGACAATCAATACCTGATGTTGTTATCTATTCTCATAACCGACAAGTATCAGTTATTACAAATAGTAAAGGGCAGGCAGATATTTCAGTATTTAAAGGAGCCGATAGTATTTATTTCCAACATGTTAGTTATAAAACAGAAGTATTAAGCTACTCACAGGTTGGAACCATGAAATTCAATATTGAACTTACAGAAACGAATATTTCATTAACAGAGATAGTTGTTTCAGCAAACCGTTGGGAAGAGAAACAAATTGAAATTCCTTATCGGGTTGAAAAAATTAACACTAATGAGGTTTCTTTCAGGAACTCACAGACATCAGCAGATCTTATAGGTTCAAGTGGCTATGCTTATATACAAAAAAGCCAGTTGGCCGGAGGTTCACCAGTCTTACGGGGTTTTGCTACAAATCGTGTAATGCTTGTAGTAGATGGAGTTCGCATGAACAATGCAATTTTTCGTACAGGAAACCTTCAGAATGTTATTTCTATTGATGCTGCATCTCTTGAAAGTACAGAAATTCTTTTTGGTCCCGGAGCTGTTATGTATGGCAGTGATGCAATAGGTGGGGTAATGGATTTTCATACCTTGCAACCAAAACTTTCTGATAGTACTAATAAACTCTTATTCACTGGTAATGCTTTCGGGCGTTACTCATCTGCAAGTAAAGAAAAGACAGGTCATCTTGATTTTAATATAGGTTTGAAAAAATGGGGATTTGTAACAAGTTTTACTACTGCCAATTATGACGATTTACGGGCAGGTTCTGATGGAAATTCATTTTATTTACGCCCTTCTTACGTGGAAACTTTTAATGGAAAAGATTCCATGATGGTAAATAAAGATTCATCCTTACAAATTGGTTCGGGCTACAGCCAGCAAAACTTTATGCAAAAAATCAGGTTTAAACCCAATGAATCATGGGATATTGATTATGGATTTCATTACTCTAAAACATCAGATGCAGGCCGTTATGACAGGCTTCGTTTGGATGCTAACGATGATGGCAAGCTTGATAATGCACAATGGTATTATGGTCCGCAAAAATGGCTCATGAATCGTTTTGGAATTACACATTCAAAATCAAATAAAGTTTATGACCGCTTACGTTTTGTTGTGGCAATGCAGAATTACGAGGAAAGTCGGCACGACAGAAAGTTTAACAAAAAAGAACTTCGCAACCAGACAGAAACCGTTGATGCTCTCTCATTTAATCTTGATTTAGACAAAAAAATAGGAGAAAAAGCAACATTGTTCTATGGGGCTGAAGTTGTTCAGAACACAATAGGTTCGGTTGCAAATAAAGTGCATATTGTAACAGGAGAAGAAAAGCCAACTACAACACGTTATCCCAATGGTTCAACATGGAAGGCTTATGGGGCATACACTAGTTTAAAATACAAATTAAACCCGAAATTAATTGTGAATACAGGCTTACGTTATAGCTATTACATGATTAATGTTGATTTTGACACTACTTTATTTCCGTTCCCCTTTACTAATGCATCAATCAATAATGGCGCCTTAAACGGCAGCTTAGGATTAGTATATAGCCCAAACACAACCTGGCAGATGTATATCAACGGCTCTACAGGTTTCCGCGCACCAAACATTGATGATATTGGAAAGGTATTTGAATCCGTTCCAGGCTCGGTAGTTGTACCCAATACCAATCTTAAACCCGAATATGCTTACAACGGAGAAATTGGAACAGCCAAAACTTTTGGGAATTATGTGAAAGTAGATTTTGCCGCCTATTATACTCTTCTTGACAATGCACTTGCCCGCAGGAATTTCCAATACAACGGACAGGACAGCATTAATTATGACGGGCAAATGAGCCAGGTGCAGGCCATACAGAATATTGCACAAGCTTATGTATGTGGTATTCAGGCAGGTGTTGATGTTAATTTAGGGAAAGGAATTGGCTTGATATCCACTATTTGCTACCAATATGGTGAAGAAGAAAGCATAGATAGCTCAAGTTACTACCCTACAGCACATCTTTCTCCAATGTTCGGAAGCACACATTTAACCTACGAACGCAAAAAGCTAAAACTTGATTTTTATACAGTGTATAATAGCAAAATGGATTACGAAGATTTTCCATTGTCACAAACAACACCAAACACACCCAACACA
>CAZEWB010000744.1:0-2456 GCA_964515655.1 uncultured Bacteroidales bacterium | reverse complement strand
CCCTTTTTAGGGTTAGGGAAAACCGAATTTATTTTATTTCTATTTTAATGAATTTGAAACTTAACCCTCAATTTTTTTCTCTTTCCACCTGCCGTTTTCCAGGAAATAGATCTCTTTAAACCCCATATCTTTCAGAAGAAGGGCTGTTTCTTTAAAACAATTCGTCAGTTGTTCAGGTTTATGGGCATCGGAACTTAATGTCACAGGTATCTTTCGCATAAAGCAATGTTTCAGAATCTCAATGCAAGGGAATGGCATATCTGTTTTTTTTGTATAAATACCCCTTGTGTTAACCTCTACAATACATGGATTATTATCAATAACCTTCACAACCTGCATGAGAATTTCCTTATACCACTTTTCGTCTTCGGAAAAAAAACGCCCCTTATTATACATTCTGACCTTATCCATATGCCCCACGATATCGGGCCTCTGGGATATGACCATTTCACACACCTGCTTATAATAAGATTCCACCGCTTTCCTGATATCACCGTCAAATATTTTTTTCAATCCGTTTATATACCCCTCTTCGGGGCCGTCAATAAACCAGAGTTCCTGTTTACCATAAGGGCTTTTAACCAGATGCACAGAGCCGATGGTATAATCAAGGTTTCCCGTTTCTGCAAAATGCCTGAAATCATGTGTAATACCCGGTATGAAATCAATTTCAAGCCCGAGGTGAATGTTGATTTTTTCCTTATATTCTTTCTTTAAAGCCCTGACAACATCACAATATTTCCGAAATTCATCATCATCTTTAATGCTCCACTTGTTTTCAAAAGGCACAGGCGCATGCCCCGAGAAGCCGAGTGAAGATATCCCCTGCTCTATTGCCGCTTTTACATATTTCTCAGGCTTTCCTTCACCGTCGCAGAAATCGGTATGGGTATGGTAGTTTGTCCAGTTCATAACAATGTTAAGTTTGGAATTCGGAGTTCGGAGTTAAGAGTTAAGAGTTTAATGATACAATTTTTTCTATTTCTAAAATCAAATATTGTATTTTAAGCAATATTAGTAAAAATAAAGATTATGAAAATAAACATAATAAAACTTTAAAAATTATGTTGTAAATTTGCAATAATAATTACCAACAAGTTATGCTTAAAAAAATAGAAATATTAAATCAGCTAAAATCTATCAAAGAACAGGTTCATTCTTTTGGTGTTACAAAAATCGGACTGTTCGGTTCATATGTTAAAAATAAACAAACCAAAAACAGTGATATTGATATAATCATAGATTTTGAAAACAAGCAGGAAACATTTGATAATTTTATGAAAGTCTGTAATATTCTGGAAACTTCGTTTAAAGGCAAAAAAATTGAAATTGTTACCATAAACGGCTTAAGTAAATTCATTGCTCCGTATATTTTAAAAGAAGTTGAATATGTCTAAAATATATATAGAACTATTAAACCATGTATTAGAAGAATGTAATTATATTACAACCGTAATTACTCCAGACGTAGATAAAGATGATTTTCTGACGGATTCCACTTTAAAAAGAGCTGTTGTCAGAAGCCTTGAAATTATAGGTGAGGCAACTAAAAAAATTCCATCAGATGTAAAATTAAGATGGAAAGATATTAACTGGAGAGATATTGCAGGAATGAGAGACAGATTGATTCACGATTATATGGGAGTCAACTATAACATTGTATGGGATGCGGTAAAGAATAAAATACCTGAATTAAAAAAGCAAATAAGCAACATTATTTCACAGGAAAAAGAAAAATGAAAAAGACAATACTGCTCATATTAATTACAATTTTATTATTATTCAATTTCAGTTGCGGCATATATTCCTTCACCGGAGCATCCATCTCCCCTGAGATAAAAACCATTTCCATAAAATATTTCTCCAATAACGCCCCTCTGGTTCAGCCGACATTAAGCCAGACCTTTACCGATGCTTTAAAGGACAAATTCCAGAGCCAGACAAGCCTGACACTGATGAATGACGGCGGCGACCTTAATATCGAAGGAGAAATCACAGGTTATTCGACCACACCGGTAGCTATACAGGGCAATGAAACCGCAGCACTTAACCGCCTCACCGTTACGGTAAATGTGAAATTCACAAATAACCTTGATGAAAAGCAGAATTTTGAAACCTCTTTCTCAAGATATGAAGATTACGAGAGCAGCAAGAGCCTCACAGAAGTTGAAGATGAACTGATAAAGCTCATAAATAATGCACTCGTTGAAGATATTTTCAACAAAGCTGTCGTCAACTGGTAAAAATAAGTTAAAAGCCGAAAGTTAAAAAGTGAGTGTGATTTAATAGTATGAACAAACAGAAATTCATAGAATACATACAAAGCCCGCACCTGCTCGACAGCACCAGCATCTCATCGCTTGACGAGGTACTTAAAAACTTCCCCTATTGCCAGACCGCACAGCTTCTATATATCAAAACCCTTTATAAAACAAAAACCAAACACACCCAACACA
>CAZEWB010000743.1:0-2464 GCA_964515655.1 uncultured Bacteroidales bacterium | reverse complement strand
TCCCAAGATCAAGCGCGTATTCGATCTCTGGAAGAATACTCCCGATTCCAAGGCCCTTCTTTCGAATCTCGAAAAGAACCAGGAATTAAAATCTCTCCTGCTTGAAGAAACTCCCTGGGTCCTTGATGCCCAGGATGAAAGTGAGCGCAAGCGCCGTGTAGCACTTCTGTTCGATCTGAACCATATGGCACAGCAGACGTCATCGGCATTAAGAAAGATGGAAAAACTGCAGACTCCTAACGGAGGCTGGGCATGGTTTCCCGGTGGCCGTGACGATCGTTACATCACACAGCATATCATTGCAGGGCTTGGTCACCTTTACAAACTCGGGATGATAAATCCTAAATCCGACAACAGGATATCAGGAATGGTAAGTCCGGCAATTCAATACCTCGACCGTGAGATCAGAAAAGAATACGAAGAACTGAAAAAATGGGTCAAAAAGGAAGACATGCCAAAAGACCATCTCAGCTACTTTGCAATACATTATCTATATGCAAGGACTTTCTTCATCAATGATTATCCTGTAGACAACCGCTCGAAAGAAGCATGGGATTATTATTTTGGCCAATCGCAGAAATACTGGCTGCGGAATCACCTTTACAGCGAAGGCATGATCGCACTTGCACTCTTCAGAGGTGGCGATAAAGTTACTCCTCCCAAGATCATCAAATCACTCAAGGAACGCTCCATCACCCATGAAGAGCTTGGCATGTACTGGAAAGAGAACACATCGGGTTATTACTGGTGGCAGGCTCCTATCGAGACTCACGCTCTGCTGACAGAAGCATTCAATGACATCGAAAACGACCTTAACACTGTAAACGAACTGCGCACATGGCTGCTGAAACAGAAACAGGTCCAGGACTGGAAGACGACCAAAGCAACGGCAGAAGCTGTATACGCCCTTCTGCTTCGCGGCACCGACTGGCTTTCGACCGAATCATCTGTGGTGATCCACCTCGGCAAATTAAAGGTCGATCCCAAAACTATGCCCGGCATTAGTGAAGAAGCCGGTACCGGATATTTCAAGACTTCATGGGACGGGTCACAGGTAACGCCGGATATGGGCAATATAAAAGTTGAAAAAGGAAGCGAAGGCGTCAGCTGGGGCGCTGTATACTGGCAGTACTTCGAGCAATTAGACAAAATTACACCTGCCGAAACACCGCTTAAACTCTACAAAAAACTCTTTATAGAAAGAATGACCGACCGCGGAGTCGTTATCGAACCTTATAAAGACGGCAGTCCTTTCGCTGTAGGCGATAAGATCATTGTCCGCATTGAACTGCGCGTTGACAGAAATATGGAATACGTCCACATGAAAGACATGCGTGCTGCAGGCTTTGAGCCTATAAATGTGATCTCGACATATAAATGGCAGGACGGCCTGGGGTATTACGAAAGTACCCGTGACGCAGCGACAAACTTCTTCTTCAGCTATCTGCCAAAGGGAACATACGTATTCGAGTATCCGCTTCGTGCTTCTTTATGCGGGAATTTCTCGAACGGGATAACCACAATACAATGCATGTACGCACCTGAATTCACAAGCCATTCGGAAGGAATCAGGGTAGATATTAAGTAGGGTAAAGGCAGGAAAATTGTCTTCTTTTTGCCATTGGCCGTTAGCTTTTGGCCATTAGCCTCTGCTCCCGCTATCAAAGGCTAATGGCCAACGGCCAACAGCCAATGGCTTTTTTTTCACAATTATTATTCTAATTTACCAAAATGTCATACATTTACAGTCTAATTTTAATTTTATGGAAACCTTTACCCCTTCAAAGTTCTACACTTATAACGGCCCCAACTTTTATCTTGGAGCTAAGGCTTTTGTTTTCAATCTAAGCATTAAAAGCGAGAAGCCGCTTGATTTTTATCATAATCTGGTCAGCTGTGTTTTTCCCGAAATGAAATCCAAAGCCGCCAATGTTTCGGAACTTTTTGCCCAGACACTTTCTGAAGTTCTGAAAATGGAGATAGGATTGTTTATCGGAAAGTACGACATCACAATAGATGCTGATGATTTTGTGATCGCAGTTGAATACTTAGATAAGAAGATCACTAAAAAAGCAATTGCCATGATCTGCGACTGGTTCAACAAATCCGCAGATGGAGAATGGTATGATTTTAAAGCAGCATTCATACATCTGCAGGGCGAATTCGACAAGACCCTTTACGGTGGGCCGACCATTTATTCTCTTGTTGAAGCAGGCTACCGCCTTAATATCCCCGTCGTATATCTTTTCGAAGAGAACCAGTTCCAGTGGGGTTATGGCAAAAAACAATTACGCGGACGCTCGACTACTTTCCATAACGACGGCATAAAAGACACTGAATTCACAATGTATAAGGACATGGTAGGTGAATTCCTTGAAATGTGCGGTCTTCCCACACCAACCGGTGTTAATTGTTTCGAAGAAGATCAGATCGTCGAAGAAGCAAAGAAACTCGGTTATCCCTG
>CAZEWB010000742.1:0-2479 GCA_964515655.1 uncultured Bacteroidales bacterium | reverse complement strand
TGTGTTGGGTGTGTTTGGGGGTTGTTGTTTATAGAAGAAGTGAAGGGCAACGGGAAAAAATCTGACCATTAATAAATGTGCCGGTATAGTGAACAACTATTGTCTTTCCGGTCTCAGGTTTTTTCCCGTTGCCCTTCACTTCTTCTATAAAATACAATCCGCTGTTTGTGGACGGTTGTGTAATATTTGCATTTTTAAGATACGACTCCAGTATCGTTTTCTCTTCGATGGTATCACGTGCAAAGTTATCGTTCTTCTGAGCCCTGTAAGTATCCATATTAAAGATTTCCTTGAGTTTTATGTCGAAAATAAGTTTGCTTCCGGGTTTAACACCTTCGGGTATCTCGCGTCCCTGTGTAAAGACAAAGAATGTTTCGGCATCAACAACAAAGCGGGCGCTGTCGCCTACATGCATCATTGCCAGCCCTTCGTCTACCGTTGCGATTTCGGGATTGAATGGTTTGAGTTTCATTCTGAACGGCGAACCGATTATTTCGCGGGAGTCGAATATCACCGAATCGGTCTCGGTTTTGTAAACCATTGTCATCTCCATTATTTCATCCTGTTGGGGCTGTGGATTATCCGGATTTTCTGAAAAAAACCTGTACAAAAGACCGGACTCTGTTTTATCGTATCCTCCATTGTTTGAGCAGGAGAACAAGATTACCGATATGCATGCCGCAAAAAGAATTCTGTAAGTCATGAAATATGATTCCGGTGGGCAAATATAGTTGAAATAGATAATATGGGGATGGTTTTCTATATTTTTAACGGAAATCAGCGCTGGCCATCAGTAGGCAGTTGGCAATAGGCAGTTGGCAAATTTTGGTTCCCTTGCCTACTGTCAATTGCCAATTGCTTACTTGACACCCATCACCTTCCTTATTGCAAACCTGAACATGCACTGGGGAGAGGCATGACGCATAAAAATAATCAGCGATGCGCTGCCTACAGCATAGCGGAGACGGAAAGAGTATGACTTTGCAGCACGGTATATTGTGCGGGCTACTCTTTTTGGCGGAAGTCCTACCATGCCCATTTTGTTCAGTTTTTTCATAGCGGGATCAAGAACCGGGAAATACGGGCTGCTCTCCGGTAATGCGACATCCATTGACCTGCTGTAGAAATCAGTTTTTATGGGACCGGGTTCAACGAGTTTCACTTTTATGCCAAAGGGACGCAGTTCGTGACTCAGCGATTCGGAAAATCCTTCAACAGCAAACTTGCTGGCACAATACAGCGAAAAGGCGGGCATCCCGATGTGACCCGCAACCGAAGCCACGTTGATGATCGTTCCGTTCTTCTGCTGGCGGAATATTGGTAAAAACACTCTGGTAAGATTCATAAGTCCGAAGACATTTACCTCGAACTGCCTTCTTGCCCTTACATCTCCTGCATCCTCGAACGAGCCTGTGACCGAATAACCGGCGTTGTTTAACAGGGCATTTATGTAACAGCCTCTTTCTTTAATGATACTTACAAAAGAGTTTATTGAATCTTTATCGGTCACATCAAGAGGTAATACAACAAGATTACCTGAATCGGGCATATCGTTTAACGATTCTGTTTTGCGGGCCGTTGCCACAACCTGCCATCCCTTTTTCAGGAACAACTCCGCAGCCGCCCTGCCGATCCCCGATGAGGCCCCGGTGATTATTATGGTTTTCATTATATGCGTTTTGTGCAAAAGTAACATTCTGGCGCTATAACTGCTTTATGTATTTCTTAATAATGCTTAACCGCCGGCTTCAAGTCCCAAGACCCAAATTTCAAGATTCAAGACCCAAGACTCAAATTCCAAACTCAAAGAACCAATTTCCAAACAAGACCAAAATGCAAAGCACAAAATCCGAAAGGTTGCTTACGCCAGAAGTGTCGGAAGCACGAAGTTGGAAGCGCGAAGTTGGGCGGTCGGCAATCGACAGTCGGCAATGCCTACCGCCCTTGCCCAACTCCGCTTCCGGCTTCGGACTTCTGACTTCTGACACTTCTGGCTTCGGATTTTGAAATTTTGGATTTGGAATTTATTTTCGTTTCCTCATTTTTCTTATTTTTACAAAAAACATATTGCATGAAATATTCTTTATTATTGCTCCTTTTCGCAACCTGTTTGTTAAAAGCCCAGGACTACCACAAAATCGACTCCCTTAAACAAATCCTTAAAACCCTGCCGGTGTTAAACGGCACCGATGCCGACACCACCCGAATGAAATTATGCCTTGATATAGGCGACTTATACCCAAAAACACAACCTGATTCCGCGATGTATTGGTACAATTCGGTAGCAGATACCCTTTTTCATGCAGAAAAAATAAAAAAACAACCCCAAAAAGCAAAGCAAAATGCCAACGCACTATATAACATGGGCATCGTTACCTATTACCAAAGCAACTATCCGCTCACATTATCTTATTGGATACAGTCATTGAAAATATTTGAAGAACTCGGTTATAAAATGGTAATTTCAACGACTGTATCC
>CAZEWB010000741.1:0-2480 GCA_964515655.1 uncultured Bacteroidales bacterium | reverse complement strand
AAAAAATCTTATTTGTAAATATTGATTTGTTTAATGTCAGGTCAGAAGAGGAGTTTTATGAGTTACTTGCAAAAAATGTTCTGAAGGCATTTTCGTCAAAAATTGATGAAATTGTGGAGACAAGTCAGCGATATTTAAGCCGGATTATTCCAAGAATAAGCATATCTGCCGGGACTGAGGTTGATATCAATGTGGGGTTTGATTGGAAAGAAATAAAACAGCCCGACGAGATACTTCATCTGGCAGAAAATATTGCAACGCAGAAAGGGGTTCATGTTATAATTTGTATTGATGAATTTCAGAATATTGCCTTTTTTGAAAACCCGCTGGCATTTCAGAAAAAATTAAGAGCAAACTGGCAAATGCAGAAAAACACATCATATTGTCTCTATGGCAGTAAAAGACATATGATGATGGATGTATTCACAACCTATTCCATGCCATTTTATAAATTCGGCGATGTGGTTTTTCTTGAAAAGATAAAAGGTGAAGATTGGGTAAATTACATTTCAGAACGGTTTGAATCGAATAAGAAAAAAATATCCCCAGATGTCTGTATGAATATTTCAAGTTGTGCAAAAGGCCATCCTTACTATGTACAGCAGCTGGCACAGTTATGCTGGTTAAGAACAGAAAATACGTGTACAACAGAAGTTGTCAATGAAGCTTTTGAATCATTGGTAATGCAGTTAAGTATGTTGTTTCATTCCGTAATGGACGGACTTACAACTACGCAGATAAATTTCTTAAAGGCAGTTGTTAATGATGTTATACATTTCAGTTCTAAAGATGTCTTGATCAAATATAATCTGGGAACTTCTGCTAACATACTGCGAATAAAGAAATCACTAATAAACAAAGAAATAATTGATGTGTCAAAAAACTCAATATTATTTCTGGATCCGGTATTTGAATACTGGTTTATAAAGTATTATATGAGAGGAGAAGCATAAAATGAAGTCAATTATTTTCGCCACCAACAACCTTCATAAGATTAACGAGGTCAGGCATATCTTAGGTGACCACTTCCGGGTAATGTCGCTTGAGGAAGCCGGCATTATTACTGAAATCCCTGAAGATTACTCAACCCTCGAAGAAAATGCAATACAAAAGGCACAGTATATTTTCAGGATGAAAAAATGCCCCGCCTTTGCCGATGATACCGGTCTGGAAGTAGAAGCTCTTAATGGTCTGCCCGGGGTTTATTCGGCCCGCTATGCAGGCGAAGCAAAAATTTCGGCAGAAAATGTAAAAAAACTTCTAACGGAAATGAAGGGGATCAATAACAGAAATGCAAGATTCCGTTGTATTGTTGCTTATGTCTCTGATGGTATTGTTCAGACTTTCGAAGGTATAGTGAACGGAAAAATAACTACCGAAAAGGCCGGCTCCGGGGGCTTTGGCTACGATCCGGTTTTTGTTCCCAACGGGTACAATCAGACTTTTGCCGAGCTGAAACCGGAGATAAAAAACAAAATAAGCCACAGGGCAATTGCCGTGATGAAGTTTCATGATTTCCTGAAAAAGAGTATTATGTGAAATATCCATTAGCAATAAATAACACACAAATGGGAATGCTGTTGGATATGATATGCTGTATTTTGCTACAGATTACACAGAAAAATATCTGTGAAAATCTGCGAAATCTGTGGCTAAAAACACAGCCAGGTAGTTTTAAAAATGTCCACTTACAATTAATTGTAGATTCTAACTGATGAAACTTAAAGGGATATTTCTTAACTCACCCGCGTGGAAGAAATTCCTGCTACTTATCTGGTTCATCTGCATCAGTTTTATTATTACGTATGGCCTTTCATTAATTACAGCATATGCTTTCTGGGGAAACAAAGTATTGGATACGGCCTTCCTTTCCGATATGTCCAATCCCGAATCCATAGGCGTAATGAAATACCTTCAGGCGTTCAATTCAATTGGGATGTTCCTGATACCCGCACTGCTCCTGGCGTGGATAGCGTTCCCGGATACAAAGTCGTATTTCGGAATAAATACAAAGATCAGTCCTTTAAAGATTCTGCTCGTTATACTTCTCGCACTTTCCATGCTGCCCATAAGCAATATGCTGGCCGAACTGAATCAGATGGTATCATTTCCTGACAGTTTGAGTGGGCTGGAGGCCTTTTTACGAAGATCGGAAAAAGAGGCTGAACTACTGACACATTTATTTATTAATGCGTCCAATATGCCGGTTTTGTTCCTTAACATCTTTATAATTGCCGTTATTCCTGCCGTTGCCGAGGAGTTCTTTTTCCGCGGCGCTCTTCAGAAATTATTTGCTCAGCTGACAAAAAACCCACATACAGCCATTTTCATTACTGCCTTTGTGTTCAGTATAATTCATTTTCAGTTTTTTTCGTTCACGCCACGATTTTTCCTGGGTGTTGTATTCGGCTACCTGATGTACTATACAGGAAATATTTGGGTGCCCGTAATTGCCCATTTCATTAATAATGCCGCCGCGG
>CAZEWB010000740.1:0-2484 GCA_964515655.1 uncultured Bacteroidales bacterium | reverse complement strand
TATTATATATTTTAATGAAAAAGGTAACAGGCATTCACTAAAGACCCGTTGTTACTATTGAGAAAACAAGTTGCCTGAAGATACATTGAAAAACAGTCGCAGTACATTGTACTATATGGATTATCAGTTTCAGAAAAAGTTCGTAAAGCAGCAGGTCCTTACTATAGGATATACTACTGCATATGGCGATATCCAATCGTATCTGTTCGGGGATCATTATAGTACCAATATTGCAATATATAGTCAGTTAGACTGGAAAATAAATAAACTGAACATTTCAGGCGGTGTCAGAGGTGAGTATTTTAAGATAGACAGAGAAGAATCCAAGTCGGTTATTGATGGAGATACAATTAATGATTGGCCTATTCAGCCTGTTTTCCGCCTCGGGGCTAATTACCAGGTCGCAAAATATACATTTATCAGGACAAGTTATGGCCAGGGTTACCGTTTCCCAAGTGTTGCCGAAAAATATATTTCTGCCAATATCTCTTCGTTAAAGCTTTTTCCGAATCCCTCACTTAAGGCAGAAACAGGGTGGAGCGCCGAACTGGGTGTAAAGCAGGGGTTCAAAGTAAGCGGCTGGAACGGATACCTTGATGTTGCAGGGTTCTGGCAGGAGTACCGTGAAATGATGGAGTTCACATTTGGTTTTTACGATCCCATCAGTTATCGTAAACTGAACCTTGCTGACACAGCTGACATGAATTATGTCGGTTACCTTGCGAGCCAGGGTTATTCCTTCCTGGATTTTACAGGCTTTCAGTCGATAAATATCGGCAGGGCTAAAATTACCGGAGTGGATATTACAATTACAGGTATGGGTACTTTGTTCGGTCTGCCGGCAACACTTCTTGCCGGTTATACATATACAAATCCTCTCGACCTGAATAATGACACTACCAAAACTACAGATAGAAACATTTTAAAATACCGCTTTTATCATTCTGCAAAAGGAGATCTGCAGGTTGAACTTAAAAAGTTCTCTTTGGGATTAAGCCTGTTATACAGAAGTTTCATGATAAATATCGACGATGCATTTCAGCAGGAGTTAATAACCGGTAATCCGAATACCCAGATACTTCCGGGCATAAAAGAATACCGTGAAAAGAACAACAAGGGATATGTGCTTTTTGACTTCAGGGTAGGTTACAGCCTCACAGAGTATTCAAAAATGAATATTATCGTTAAAAATATTTTCAACACCGAATGGATGGGACGTCCCGGTGATGTCGGCGCGCCACGTAATGTTTCGATACAGTATACCTTTAATTTTTAATAAAAAAATTGCTATTGGCTTTTAGCCATTGGCCGTTGGCAAGGGATAGTTAGCCAACGGCCAATGGCCAAAAGCTAATAGCAAACAATTCCTCTTGTGTCTTTTGTAAGACATGCAAATTAACTTTTTTATGTGAATAAGTTTAAACACGGATACAATAAAGCGCCGGGCTTTGAGGTTATTTTTGCAGGGGAGGGTATATGCTTTTCAGAAAAACCTGTTTATTTTTTCTTTCTTTATTGTTATGGCCTGGGCTTCATGCTCAGAAAGTGTGGTATTGCGAAAAGAGCAGAGCGTGGGCCGACACTTTGCTGAAGGTAATGACAATTGAAGAGAAAATAGGACAGTTGTTCATGGTTCCTGTTTTACCTGAAAATGATCCAAAAGATCTTGAAAAGGCTACGGCATTAGTTAGAGATTACAACGTTGGCGGGATAATCTGCTTTAAAAGCAGTCCTTACAAATTGGTTAAAATAATAAATGACCTTCAGACGCTTGCACGTATTCCGTTGCTTGTGTCGATTGATGCGGAATGGGGATTGTCGATGAGGCTCGACAGCACAATGCGTTTTCCGCTGCAGATGACACTGGGGGCAATGCAGGACAGGCAACTGATCTACGAAATGGGCAAGTCCATTGCCCGGCAATGTAAGCGGATGGGAGTACATATCAGTTTTTCGCCTGTTGCCGACATAAATAATAATCCTAAGAATCCGATCATAAACCTGCGTTCATTCGGCGACAACAGGGAAGATGTTACCGAAAAAGCATCTTTATATATGAAGGGTCTTCAGGACGAAGGAATTATATCGGTACTCAAACATTTTCCCGGCCATGGCGATACACATACTGACTCGCACCTGGAACTACCGGTGCTTGAATTCGACAGAATGCGCCTCGACAGCCTTGAACTGTATCCTTTCCGTGAGCTGATAAAAAGAGGAGCTACAGGCGTTATGGTTGCTCATCTTTTTGTTCCCGTTCTTGATAAAACAAAAAATACTGCGACCACTATCAGCCGCTCTGTAGTTTACGACCTGCTCCAGAAAGAGATGAATTTTAATGGCCTCGTTTTTACAGACGCTCTCAACATGAAGGGAGTATCGAAATTCACCGACCCGGGCGAACTTGAACTTAAAGCCCTGCTTGCAGGAAACGATATCCTTCTTTATGCCGAAGACGTTCCCAAACCAAACACACCCAACACA
>CAZEWB010000739.1:0-2488 GCA_964515655.1 uncultured Bacteroidales bacterium | reverse complement strand
TTTTTCTTTATAGTACTCTGAAATTGAACCGCTTACTGTGTAGGAATATTTTTGTTTTTCTGCTCTACGATTGTTTTCTGACGTGCTATTTCATGTGTACGTTCAGTAACCTTTTCTTCAAGAACTCTTTTTTCTTTTTTAAGGTTTGCTTCCCTGTACTTGATTGCCAGAAAGATTATAATAAGAACTAATGCTATTGCAGAACTGATAAACCACCAGGTCTTGTAAAAGGGAGGCCTTATTTCGAAAGAAAAGACAGTAGGATTATCACTCCAAACACCGTCGTTATTGCAGGAAATAACTTCGAAAGAATATTTACCGGGCTGAAGTGTGGCATAATCAGCCTCGTTCTTAGTAGAAGATGGTGTCCAGACCGTATCAATGCCAACCATCCTCCAACGGTATAAGACCTTTTCCGGTACAAGAAGGCTGTTTGATGAAAATACAAAGGTCAAATGGTTAAGGTTATAAGGAAGTACAAGTTTAACAGGAAATCCGGTAGTTGAATCAAATCCGGAGCAATATGGCCCGAAATCAAAATCCAACAGGTTCATTTGAATTTTATCGATCTTGTTCTTTGGAACCACAACATTCTTCTTCTCATCAGCAGGATTATAAATATTAAGTCCTTCAACAGTTCCTGCCAATACCCTTCCAAGGCTGTCGATGAACAGAGCATTCAGGTTACACTCGATTCCTACAAACCCATCCAGCAAACCGTAATGTTTTGTTTGAATATTGCCAATCTGTTTATAACTAACAACGTCCAATTTATCAAGTCCCTTATCTGTTCCAATATAAATATATTGATTACCGTCATATTTAAGGGAGTAAAGGTTGTTAGATGAAAGCCCCATGGTTTTGTCGATCTTTTTGAAATCATAGCCATTGTATACAACGACACCCTGTTTTGTTGCAAACCAGAAATTCCCGAATTTATCCTGTGCCATCGAAACTACTTTTCCGTCTAAGTATTCGTCTTCTTTATCGTAGCGTATCAGCTTTTTCAAGTTCCAGTTTAATACTCCTGTGCTTGTAGCAAACCAATATGTACCAAGCTTATCCTGAGTGATACAATATACATATACACCTTTAAGTTCAGGTACTATATCGTTAAAATTCACTACACCTGTATCAGTAAAAAGTGTAACACCAGAAACAGAACCTGCCCAGATAACACCCCTAAAGTCTTCGTAAAGGCACCAAAATGCTTTATGCGACATATTGGGGATTATGTTTGTATTCTTTGGAACGCCTTTATCATTACTGGTATAATGTGTGAATGATGAGTCTTTTATGTCAAAAACTGTAATGCCATTAAAAGTAGCAATCCACATACGCTGGCGGCTGTCCTTAAGAAGAGCATATACATTGCTCCCTACAAGCTTTTGATTTGTAGTATTAAAATTCTTTATATGATCCCTTTTCCTGTCTTCATTAAATGAGCAAACACCATTGGCATCTGCACCTATCCAGAATTCTCCCGGGACATACCCTGAACAGATGCTGAAAATATTGTTATTATGGAGGCCGTTATCAACATTGTAATTGATTATATGTCTGAACGGGATCTGAACAAGACCTGTTTCGGTTCCAAGCCAGATACTTCCTTCTTTATCGATCAGCAAAGAGCGGATATTAAGGTTTTTCAGACGATAAAGAGGATTGGATTCAAAAGTGCTGTCTTTCCCGAAACTAAAGAGTCCCATAAAGGTCTGAACTGCCCCAAGCCATATTTTCCCTTCTTCGTCAGGCCACATTGTGAGTATTGCATTATTAGTATTAGACTGGATAATCTTTTTCCCGTCATACATAAAATAACCCTGCTCTGTACCAATCCATATTCTACCTTTTGAATCTTCGCATAATGATCTTACTGACATATTTGTCAGGCTATCTGCCTTTGTAAAGGATCTTACTTTCTTACCATCGTAACAAAACAGACCGTTGTTCTTTGTACCAAACCAGACAGTTCCATTTTTGCCAACAATAAGGCTAAGAACTGATGACTTGGAGAGCAGAGTATCGATATCTAACGGTATGATCTTACCATTTTCATAAACGTTAACTCCTTTTAAAGTTGCTATGTATATTTTCCCTTTTGGACCTACAGCGATCTTCCATATTTTATTATCATTAAGACCTTCTTTGACAGTATAGTTAGTGGTTGTTCTATCTTTAATTACTGAAAGTCCTCTATCAGTTCCGACATAGAGTTCATTTCCCCGACCTGCTATTGTAAGAACAAGATCACCTACCAGACCTTCGGTTGTAGTAATGTTTTCGAACGTGCGGCCATTGTATTTATTCATACCTCCGCCATTTGTCCCTATCCACAGTATCCCGTCATCGTCCTGATATAAGGCACAAACCTGCGACTGGGCCAGTCCGTTCTGAACAGTAAATACCCTCTGATAAACTGTCTGCCCTGCCAGTATGGAAAAACACAGAACAAATAATATTGATATAATGAACTTCATTCTAAAAT
>CAZEWB010000738.1:0-2489 GCA_964515655.1 uncultured Bacteroidales bacterium | reverse complement strand
TGCATCAATCAAATAAATATATGGAAGGAAATAGAGAAAATAAACTTATGTTGCCTGATGAGACTATAATCAATAAAATTTATCTTGTCAGAGGGCAAAAAGTAATGTTAGACAGGGACCTTGCAGAACTTTACGGAGTAAAAACGAAAGTATTAAAACAAGCAGTTAAGCGTAACATAGAAAGGTTTCCTGTAGATTTTATGTTTGAAATGACAGCCGAAGAGTTACTAAATTGGAGGTCACAATTTGTGACCTCCAATTCGGATATGATGGGATTGCGATATGCTCCGTTTTGTTTTACCGAACAGGGAGTAACTATGTTGTCCTGTGTATTGAGCAGTAAAAGGGCAATAGATGTAAATATCAAAATCATCAGGGTTTTTACAAGAATGAAAGAAATGTTGCTTACTCATAAGGATATTCTATTAAAACTGGAACAGATGGAAAGACAAGTAGTACAGAACAGTGAAGAAATACAAATGATTTTCAATGCCATTAAACAGTTACTAAATCCACCGCAGGAACCAAGAAAACGAATAGGATATAAGAAACCAGACGAAGAATAAATATTCACAACTGTTGCTTCCCTTATACTGTAGCTTATGAAAAGCATTTTTACCCTTTAATTTTTGCATTTTTCATTAACGCGTCCCATCCCTGGGCTGTCAATGGGTGCTGCGTGCCGTTTTTTGCGATAAGGTTATACCCTGAATTCTTGTCGGTGATATTTCCTATTATGCTTATATCCGGATTGTTCCTGATCTTTTCATAATCCGACTGTGCAACGGTAAAAAGCAGTTCATAATCTTCTCCTCCGCTCAGTGCGCATATTGTAGGGTCAAGATGAAATTCCAGCGCTGTATTATATGTTGTCTGGTCAATAGGGATTTTATCTTCATACAGGCAGCAGCCCACGTTGGATTGCGTGCATATATGCAGTATTTCGGAGGCCAGCCCGTCGGAGATATCTATCATGGAGGTTGGCTTTACTTTTATTTCTTTAAACAGTTTCACAATATCGGTTCTTGCTTCGGGTTTGAGCTGGCGCTGCAGTATGTAGTCGTGTCCGCTAAGGTCGGGCTGTGCGCCGGGTGCTGCTTTAAACACTGCCTTTTCGCGTTCCAGTATCTGCAGTCCCATATATGCTCCGCCCAGGTCGCCTGTAACACATATAAGGTCGTTTTCTTTTGCCGTGTTTCTGTATGTAACGTCTTTTATGTCTGTGTCGCCGATAACTGTAACGCTTATCAGTAACCCTGCAAGGCTGGAAGTGGTGTCGCCGCCGACAAGGTCAACATTATATTTTTTACATGCCAGCAGTATTCCTGAATAAAGTTCTTCGAGTGCTTCAACGGGAAACCTGTTGGAAACGGCTATGCTCACTGTAATCTGTTTCGGCAGTGCATTCATGGCAGCGATGTCGGAGAAATTAACTATTGCCGATTTATATCCGAGATGCCTGAGAGGTGTGTACATCAGGTTAAAATGAACCCCTTCAATAAGCAGATCCGTTGATAACAATATTTTTTTGCTTTTATAATCAATAACTGCAGCATCATCACCTATCCCCCTGACAGTGCTTTTGTTCTTTATCTCCACATTTTTGGTAAGGTGCTTTATCAGGCCGAATTCGCCTAATTTTTCTATTTCGGTACGTTCATTATTTTCTGACATAAAATTACTTTAAACTGTAACTCAAGATGTAAAAATAATAAAAAAGCGGGAATTAATTCCTATTCTTTTAAAACACGAAGAAAGATTATGTAATGGATTTGATGCTTGATGTTTGAGTTCTTCATCTAAAATAACTTGTATATTATATTCATTTCATAAAATATTCTTATCTTAGCTCTTGCAAACAGGTAATATTCAGATGAAAAGAGTACTCACTTTTATTGTAATATTCATCAGTATTTGCGCTAAAGGCCAGAACACAGGCAGTTCCGGCAATACTGAAATAAACATAATCCAGGACCAGAAGGTAAACGAGCTTGTTGACAAGCATATCAAGTTAAATAAAGACCATAAAATCATTTACGGTTACCGTATACAGATATTTTTTGATTCGGGTATTAATTCAAAGGCAAGGGCTTTTGCCGTAAAATCGGATTTCATGGCCCAGCATCCCAACAGCGAAGAGGTGTATGTATTATTTCAGGAGCCTAATTATAAAGTAAGAGTCGGCGATTTCCGCACATCACTTGATGCACAAGGGTTTTTAAGCACCATAAAAAATGAATATCCAAACGCATTTGTCGTTGCGGATGAAATAAATTTCCCCAGGCTGGAAGACGAACAATCAAACTAATTCATATATTAGCTGAAATTTTAAATAAAATTTTTATGAAAAGTATTATCGTAGCAGTGGATTTCTCAAAAGACTCTCTCAAAGCTGTCGAATATGCAATCAACATTGCAAATAAAATCAAATCCGACGTACTTATGGTCTGGGTTGACAAATCAAAAAACACCCAAACACACCCAACACA
>CAZEWB010000737.1:0-2490 GCA_964515655.1 uncultured Bacteroidales bacterium | reverse complement strand
AATTTGCACTGCCAGGTAAATACCAGCATAAGTTTACATTTTTATCACCTTAATTCGTTAGTTATACATAAAACGGGATAAACCTGACTGCCGCCTGCCTGCCGGTAGGCAAGTCAGGCAGGTTATCGCATTTTCATACTGTTTCTTAAATGCCGTTAGGCATAAGATATTGGTAGAAACATTTTGAACATATAGTAAGGAAGTGCCGTAGGCACGATATATATTTCGTCCCTATCGGGACTTTAATTGAGTGATAGCATTTTTTCTACCGATATACTGTCCCTAACGGGCATATGCGTCAACTTAGGAAAAACAAAGCCTCGATATCTTGTTCAAAGTTCATTCTTTTTCTTCTATCATACGAGCAATAACGAGCTAGAGCTTTCATTATTTCGTTTTCCTGAGAAGGTTCTTTGGATATTACATTGATTATAGCAATGATTTTTTCTTTATTCCTTAAAAGATAATGAGTTACTTTTAATAGGCTTAATTCCTTATGATATATTTTTTTCACGATAGCCTTGCAAGGCCGGAAAATGAATTGCGTACAAATAAGTATCATAATAAATCTGGCTATTAGAATTACCGAAAGTTGTATCTCAGACACATTATGAATTTTGTCGAAACTCATATTGCTTTTCCAGGATTTAAACAAAATTTCAATTCTCCATCTCAAGCAATAAATCTTAAATATTTCTTTTTGGCTGGCATTTTCTACAGGTATTGTTGTAATGTAAATAGACCAAGATAATAGCCTCAAATATTCCGTTGAGGGAGGAGTTTTTTTTCCATCTTTACCTTCATTCTTCTTTGATTGGCTATCTCTTCAATTACAGGAAAGGCAACCAATCTCACAACAGTTTTATCTTTATTGTTGAGTTTTACTTTTATGTCAAGCGTTGATTTTTTTTCTAATATGGCAAGTAAATCCAGCGGTTCTTCAGTTTCAGTATCTAATAGGGACATTTTGTTTTTATATCGATAGATGCAATCTGCTCCAGAATTGATATGCCGTTGTATTTCATCATTGATCAAATATCCCCGGTCGCGCAAAGATAAGTCTCCTTGCTCCAAGGTCAACTCGGGAGCAGCCTCTAAATCGTTTTTGCTGTACTTGTCAATAGAAAATGTAACGAACCGCTCGTTCAATATATCATAAACTCCCTGAACCCGAGCATGACATAGTTTTGTGAATTGATTGGACACACCGGAAAATATTTTAAATAATCTTTCTGGCAGGGCAATGATTGTGCTGTCCTGTACTAGTATACGTTTGTATTGGCAGGATGCCCTTATACTAGCGATTTCTGATTTATCTACCTTATTAAGAATGAGCAATTCTAACACTATCTTAAAATAATCTAAACAAGCAGTATTTATCTTTTTCCAGATGGCTTGTTTGGAAACAGATACTCCGCTATCTGCTTCAATCTGTGCTGCGATATCATTATAGCTTACAGTTCCACCAGATGCCTCGATGCATGTTGCATACAAAAGATCCGGTGCTGTTATTAAACGCTCACGTTTGATTAATCCGATTTCCCGTGCAAAACTTTTAAGGACATCATCCGTCAGACCTTGCTGCTCAAGAAGATTTGAGAAATTAATTTTTTCCATTTAGTTCTTATTAAAAATAAATTATTTTTGCAATAGTATATATACTATTATTAAAATCCAAAAAAATGGGATACAAAATCAAAATTCAAAAAGTGGACAGAGGTGCCACGAAATCTTTTTATGTAAATTTTCCAGCGGCTGTTGCTGAATCTGCCCAGATAGAAAAAGGAGAAGAAATGGAATGGTTAATTGAGGATAGAAATACTTTTATATTAAAAAGAATATTGCCACTGAAATCCGTTGTCAAAAAAAAGAAAAACGCATAAGACTAAATAACAGGCCGTTACAAGCTAAGTTGACGCATATGCCCGCCGGGGCAAGGAAAAAATTTGTACATCGCTACGGAGTAGCGCTCTGTTTATAGCAACAAAACAAAAGAATAATATTAGCTCCGAATGGAGCGTCCTGTTAATACAAAATAGCCACTCAGATAAGCAATGCGCAGGGATACAACCCCGGGGTGGCGACCATTGAATCGGTAACCCGCGATATTGAGTATATTACCATGAAACGCGGTATTGTTATGAAAAATATTATTAATTCGTACCGCGAAAACAATTCAATTGAAACGGCCATTGAAATACTCGAATTGGAAAATACGCCCCTGGCCAATCAACTGTTGCTCGACTTCTATTTAACCATAGGCGATGTAACCAATGCCACCGCTAAGTTTAATAACCTGACCCTGGAAACCGCCGAAGACCAGGCGTATTACGATCTTCACTCGGTGTTGCTCAACCTGGCATCGCAGGATTTGAGCCTGTGGGATATGACCGCGGCGCAGGAACAGATCATAAGGCAGATTGCCGCCATGCCTGCACCCGGCTGCGAAAGTAAGTACAATGCTATGATAATTTTAAACCTGGTGTATGG
>CAZEWB010000736.1:0-2492 GCA_964515655.1 uncultured Bacteroidales bacterium | reverse complement strand
CTAAAAAACATCAATAATATGAAAAGAACTACAAGTATAATTTTATTTACATTTTTTTGCGTGTTTCAATTGTATTCACAAGGAACAGTTATTAATCATTTATGCACGAATCTGTCTTCGATACCGGTGCAATGGATAGATTCGGCAAAGGCCAGACTGCTGGTCACATATCAGCATACATCGCATGGCAGCCAGCTTGTGAGCGGGATAAATGCGATCGCATCAACACACAGTGCAGAGTACAGTTTTACATCTTCAGGTTATGGCCTGGATCCGGGTGTATTCCTTAATGACTATGGAATGCCTGATGCAGACGACTTGGGCCACTACGGCGATCTTTTATGGCAGACAGCAACTACAACTATTCTTGATGATCCGGCCTGCAACAGGAATGTGGTTATCTGGTCGTGGTGCGGAGGTGTGAGCGACAACGATTCGACCGGTATTAATGCGTATCTTAATGCGATGTCCTCGCTTGAATTATCATATCCCGAAGTGAAATTTGTTTATATGACAGGCCATCTTGACGGCACAGGTGTCACCGGTACCCTGAATCAGATGAATAACATGATAAGGGATTATTGTATTGCAAATGACAAGATACTTTTTGATTTTGCCGATATTGAGAGTTACTCACCCGGAGGAACACAGAACTATATGGAATGGTGTGCTCTTGACGGATTGAATTACGATCCTACATGTAATGATCCGTGGAGCGGACCCAACTGGGGATATGAGTGGGCTACAGCAAATCCCACACATCAGTATATAACCGACCTCAATGCTTGCACCGACTGTCAGCATAGCGATGTACCTGCAGAAGCCAAACTTAACTGCGTTCTGAAAGGGAATGCATTCTGGTGGCTGATGGCAACTCTTGCAGGATGGGATCAGACAACAGAAATGACAAAAATTCCCCAATCCGGTCAGTTATCACTTTATCCTAATCCGTTCAGCGAAACCACCACCATTAAATTCTACAATCCCGACAATAGAACTTTCAGGCTTACATTAAAAGATTCCGAAGGAAGGGTAGTGAGAAAGGCAGAAAATGTAGTGGGTAATGAAATTATAATTGAGAGAAAAGATCTTAAGGCAGGGATGTATTTTATTGAACTTACAGGAGAAAGCAGGACTTTCAGAGGGAAAATTGTGGTAGAATAAAATTCAGTCTTTATTTCCTATTCATGAAATGAAAAAAAACTAAAAACAATAATTATGAAAATGCACATCAGGCTACTTCTACTGGTTATACTGTACGTTCCGTATTTTGTTTCCGCACAGCAGAACAATCCGAACGATCAGGCTCAGCAAATGCTGAGTAAAACTAAAAGCAACTTTTTTATTGAGAATAAAGGCCAGTGGCCGGATGAAGTTCTGTACATGGCAAGAATAGGCGGCATGAATGCATGGATCACCAATAAAGGTGTGGTATATGATTATTACAAAATAATCCGTGATTACAAATCTGAACAAACAATAAAGATGGATCCCTGCGAAAGGGAGGAATTCGAAAATAGTCATACAAATACAAAAGGGCAGGTGGTAGAGATGACACTGGAAGGAGCAAATAAAAATGCTATAACTCTTCCTACAGGGATGCAGGAAGGTTATTACAATTATTTTATTGGCAACGACAGCACTAAATGGGCAAGTTTTGTCAGATTATACAATGAAGTATTAATACAGGATATTTATCCCGGAATTGATATTCGCTATTATTTTGATAACGGTCTGGTCCGGTACGACTACATTGCAAAACCAGGTGTTGACCTTGCACAGATTAATATAGAAATCAATGGCGCGGATAGTTATAAGATAAATGAAAACGGGGAATTAACGCTGAAAACAAACCTTGGAATAATCACTCACGGAAAACTCTACGCATACCAGAAGGCAGGAAGCGATAAAACAGGAATAGCATGCACATTTACAAAAAATAATAATGGAACTGTTGGTGTAATAGCTAAGGATTATAATCCTGCATTGGCTTTAGTTATCGATCCTTTGATCTATTCAACTTACATTGGAGGAGCTGCTGATGAACAGGGACATTCTATTGTTCTTGATGGCAGCGAAAATGCTTTTATAACAGGTTATACAGGATCCGGCAATTTTCCTAAAACAACAGGAGCGTATGATATCACTCAAAATGGCGGAGCTGATGTCTTTGTTACAAAGTTAAATGCTTCCGGTTCCGCTCTCATTTTTTCTACTTTTATTGGTGGAGGTGGAGAAGAACTGGGTTTTTCAATAGCGATTGATGACGTTGGAAATTCTTTTATAACCGGATATTCATATTCACCTGATTATCCTACCACACCTGGAGCATACGATGAGACTATTCCCAGTTTTCCCCACTATCATGTAATTGTGACTAAACTGAATGCTACAGGTTCAGCCCTGTTTTATTCTACGTTTGTTGGAGGAAGCTTCATCAAATTGTGCGCGGCCTCCAACAAACGTATAATAAAACAGGGCTGAACCTGTTG
>CAZEWB010000735.1:0-2494 GCA_964515655.1 uncultured Bacteroidales bacterium | reverse complement strand
TGGTTGGGTGTGTTTGGTGGTTGTTTTTTTTAATAAGGTTCCAGATAGTTTTCGTTGCTTGAGAAATTAGAATCATTTTGTTCCACTCATAAGTTGTGAAAAGTAAATTAAGCTGCATGCATTCGGCTCAAAATGATAGTGTGGTGTGGTTATTTTTATTATCTTTGTAAAAAAGCAATCTAATGAAGCATTTTCTAACAACGCTTTTTTGTTTATCTGCAGTATTAATTTCTCAAGCTCAGAATTACGATTGCATTAAGCCACTATCTGTACATCATTATGTTGCAGACACTGCTAAGCCGGTATTTTCAATCAGGATTGATTCGGTCATACAACACATCGACACTTTTTATTATTACAATTATCTGATGGCACGTGAGATAAACGGGACCTGGTTGTGGACTACCAAAGGTGCATCATGGACAGGAAAGTATATTATTGAATATCCCGGAAGCAAATGGGTTTTCTTTAACGGGTTGAATGATTCCATTATGATATACAGCAATGCTCAGTTAAACGATCCATGGAGATTCTGTACTTTAAGTACAGGAGAATATTATATGGCAACAATTACAAATATAAGTGAACAAACATTTATCGGGTTGACAGATTCTGTTAAAACACTTCAAATACAGAAATACGATTCATCCGGGCAAACAATTTCAAGCCCTTATAATGGTTTTCAAATAAAGATCAGTAAGAATTACGGAATGGTCAGCATTTTCAATTTTTATTCTTTTGAAAACGAAAATTCACCTGGCTATGATGATGCATATGATTTTATAAATACGTTTCATGCTTTTAATCTGATAGGAACAACACAACCACAGGCAGGATGGAATGAAATTAATGCTTATAATGTATTCGGAAATAATTATCCCGGCGATGAAATTCATGTTAATGAAAGTTCATACGTACTTAATGTTCCAGATTATTATACAACGGCAGGTGGTCAAATTTACCAGTTTTTAAACAGGACTGATTATGCCAATCCTGATTCTGTTTCATACCAGATATTCAGATGTGAGTACCAAATAAACCGGACAAATAACGTTATAACTGATTCCTATTACAATGACTACACATATTTCCAGGGTTATAATCTTTCCAATTCGTTTCTTAATCTTCTTACACTGGAACTGCATTGCAGCGGAGGTCCAATGTTCTATAATAAGTATCTGAACAGAATAACAAACTCTTCTATAATGCTTGCAAGTTGTGACAGTATTACAGATTTTATTATGTATGAAGGCGTAAGTACCATTACATATCAGCCGGGGTTATGGGGGTTGAAAATAGATGGCTGGGGCATGAGTCCCTATGATTATTTTTCGAGTCAGATCATATATTATTCACTCAGCGGAAACACTTGGGGCACACCGACATCCTGCCTGATATTCATGATACTCGGAAAAGATGATGTCGCATTGAATGAAAGAACACAAATATATCCTTCACCATCTGTAAGAACTGTATATGTGAATACAGAAGTTCAAAATACAGAATTGTCAATTTCACTTTTTGATGTAGCCGGAAGAGAAGTTCTGAAAAAACAAATTAGTTTTGGGCAGAATCCTATAGATATTTCAATGCTTTCCGAAGGAATATACCTATACAGGATTTCAGATCTGTCATTGACCTACAGCCAGGGGAAAATAATCAAGGTAAAAGAATAGAAATTTCAACATTTACCAATACCCGATCAGTTTTTTCAACACAAAGATGTGAGACAATAAATCACATCGTTCACTGACTTTACTTAAATTATTGCTAATTTCGCATTCAAATAAAATTACAATGATCAGGACACATACATGCGGCGAACTGCGCCTTACACACAAGGACAGCAACGTAACTCTGTGCGGGTGGGTACAAACTATCCGCGACAAAGGTTCGGTTATATGGATAGATCCTCGCGACCGTTATGGTGTTACACAACTGCTTTTTGAAGATGGCCGCAGCAGCGCTGAACTTATTGCAGAAGTATGGAAATGCGGACGTGAATTTGTGATCAGGGCCACAGGAAAAGTGATAGAGCGCATCGCAAAAAATCCGAAAATCCCTACAGGTGATATCGAAATACTCGTTGATAATATTGAGGTGCTGAATGCATCCGAAATACCACCATTTACAATCGAAGACGAAAGCGACGGAGGCGAGGAACTGCGCATGAAATACCGTTATCTTGATCTAAGGAGAAATCCTCTGAAGAACAATCTCATGCTTCGCAATAAACTTGCACGCGAGGTAAGGAATTATTTATGGGATAACGGTTTCATGGAAATTGAAACTCCATTCCTAATTAAGTCTACACCTGAAGGAGCGCGGGATTTTGTTGTACCATCGCGCTTACATCACGGGCAGTTTTATGCTTTGCCACAGTCACCGCAGACATTCAAGCAACTGCTGATGGTGTCCGGTTATGACAGGTATTTCCAGATAGTACGCTGTTTCCGCGACGAAGACCACCCCAAAACCAAACACACCCAACACA
>CAZEWB010000734.1:0-2494 GCA_964515655.1 uncultured Bacteroidales bacterium | reverse complement strand
TGTGTTGGGTGTGTTTGGTGTTGTTTGTCAGATTGGAAGTCCTAATAAACCACCTCTTGATACAACACCTTATCCACCTAATGCATTGCTTACTGATACTGTATATTCATACCCTGTTAATAACCATTCTATTTTTGAACTTCGTGCCAGAAAACCATTGTGTTGTCCGTTTTTATGCTGGTCATATATGGCATTTCAAATAGCATTTATCTCAGATGTTGATAGCACCAGAGATGGTTTATATATTGAAGTATCATATAATGATTCAGGAGTATGGACAAACATATTTAACGATTCTTATGCGGATGTTAAAGTCTGCTATCAATTTAATCAATTTCCAAATGATACTCTTTTTAATGGCGAATGGGGTATTTCTCATTTATATCAGAATATACCAAGTTGGTTTAGTTATTTTGATGTGACATGGGGATGGTTAACGCAAAACAACACACAGTACTTAGTAGATTCAGTTGCATTCAGATTTCATTTTATCAGCGACTCAATAAATACGAATAAACAAGGTTTTGAAATATTATATGTGTATTTGGGAGTTGAAGATCTTTGCAATGTTTCAGCAGACAATAATGATATAAATAATCAAACCATTTTTCCTAACCCTGTTAATGATCTTTCTGTTATAAAACTTGACAAAGATAATAATTACCGGCTGGTAGTGTACAACATTACAGGCAAGGTTGTCCTTTCTACCGACTTTTTCGGTAATGAATACAACATTGGTCAAAACGAATTTTTACCGGGTTATTACTACTATATTGTTGTTTTCCCTGAACATGAGGTTTTAAAAGGTTCATTTGTTGTTAACTAAAATTATTAATTCAGTCACTCGCGTCCGATAGCTATCGGACACGCGAGCGACTGAATAGACATTCTTGTTTTAAAGAGTGTTAATGATAAAATATTAAGAAAGAAAAATTTGATTTTTATAAAATTTGTTCTACTTTTGACAAAACAAAAACATCAGGTTATGAAGAAAATATTTTTATTCTTTGTTTTTTCCGGCATAGTTACATTTATGTACGGGCAGAATCTGTCGCTTTATCTTAATGACGGTCCCCGAGGAACCCAGCATAAAGTGGGTAGTGGAAATACTTACCAGATGGCTTTTCGCATAAGCGGGCTGGCGGATGATGTAGCAGTTACTCAGTTTGTTTCTAAATGCAAATCATTTCAGGGAGTTGTTGATATCTCTGTAAAAGCAATGGATAAAACAGGTCAGCGTTCAGCTCTTGTCATTTTTAATGAGAAGAAGAACCAGGACTACATGAAATCTTTTCTGAAGAATGCAGGTATCTCAAAAATCTACTCGGAAGACAAGGAATATACGCCTGATAACCTTAGCCTCCTGAAAAAGGAAAGGACAAATGCGGGAACCGTAAAAACAGGAATGGAAAAGTCACCCAAATAAAATTCTAAAGGGGCTGTCTCAAAACCTCACATTTTGTCATCCTGAGCGAAGCAAAGGATCTAAAGTGTTTTGATAATGAGATTCTTCGCTCCGCTCAGAATGACAAAGGGTTTTTTTGTGGGGTTTTGAGACAGCCCCTTTTTTATATGAAAAAAATAACCGAAGAGAGTTCCTTATACAACGGGCTGGAGAGCCTTTCAACAAGACAGATCATTGATTGCATAAACCGCGAGGACAGGAAAATTGTACCTGCAGTTAAGAAGTCAATGCCGCAGATACGCAGACTTATTGATGCTGTATATGCAAAAATGTCGGAAGGCGGCAGGTTGATTTATGTCGGTTCAGGAACAAGCGGGCGTCTTGGAATACTGGATGCTTCGGAATGTCCTCCAACTTTCGGCGTATCGTACGATAAGGTCTACGGAATTATTGCAGGAGATGATATTGCGATCCGCAAAGCAGTTGAACATGCCGAGGATGATATGGAAACAGGCTTTAAACAACTCAGGAAGCTGGGAGTTACCGATAAGGATTTTGTAATAGGATTAAGTGCATCCGGGTATACTCCTTATGTTATCGGAACTATGCAGCATTGTACCGCGAAAGGGATACAGACAGGTTGTGTGACATGCAATCCTTCGACTCCACTTGCATCGGAGGTGCATTTCCCGGTTGAGGTGATAGTAGGTCCGGAATTCATCACCGGAAGCACAAGGATGAAAAGCGGTACTGCGACCAAACTGGTGTTAAATATGATCTCTACCACCATAATGATCAAACTCGGACGGGTCAAGGGAAACAAGATGGTTGATATGAAACCCGTCAACAATAAACTTCTCGACAGAGGCGCAAGAATAATAAAAGAACAGACAGGGCTTGCATACGGCAAAGCATACGAGTTGCTTTTAAAATACGGCAGTGTAAGAAAAGTGATAGAAAAAAACGGTTCTTTATAAAAGTGTGTGGTAAGTGTAAAAAATGTTCAAATGTTCAAATGTTCAATAGTTCTCATTTCATCGAATTACGAATTTTCTACGAATATACGAATTACGAATAGGTACTACTGTT
>CAZEWB010000733.1:1711-2495 GCA_964515655.1 uncultured Bacteroidales bacterium | reverse complement strand
ATGCAACTACATTGGGTAAATTGGAGCAAGGCAGGCAATCAATGGTATCACCAGGCCAAGGTGTTGCATCATACCATGCATTTAAAATGCTTGGCCAGTATCCGGTAGTTCCCGGAGTTGTATCTGCATGTAACAGGGCATATTTTCCACAAATACTCTGGTCTGGTCCAGCTTCAGGGTGGGGGACTGTCATAAAATTTAATGTAATAGTGTCCCTGTCGAAACAAGTCAGGTTTCCTGCATTGTATTCACTCCAGATGAACTGCCACAAACCATTATCTGAAACTTCAACTTCTCCATCGGGAATGTTTGCCGGATGAAAATCACCTGTGGATGTAAAATAAGGTCTTGAAAGTATTGTCCATTGCCCACTCGGGTTATCAAGACTATACTGACCAATTAAGTCGTATATTTTTCCACAGAGAGAATCGTCTTCGCCAGCAT
Organism: uncultured Bacteroidales bacterium; assembly: GCA_964515655.1. Lineage (GTDB taxonomy): Bacteria > Bacteroidota > Bacteroidia > Bacteroidales > GWA2-32-17. The sequence goes on along the minus strand of CAZEWB010000733.1, from coordinate 2,051 downwards.
AGGCATCGGGGATTTCGTAGAAGGAGATAAGAACGGAATCAATGTTAATACAACCCTGATAATTTGCACCTGACCAATAGAACCATGCAGTAAGCATTCCACTCTGGAATTGTCCTGCAGCGGGGCTTGCGTCTATGTTAAGGAATTCATTCAATACACCTGAAGGTGTGATAACAATTTCGGGGATATTGCAGTTCCATGCTCCGTTTACGATCCCGCTTCCGGCAGTGTCAGCATGTAATTGGGTTAAATATCCGCAGACTGACTGGCCTGTGCCAGCTATGGTATATGGTAATTTTATGAAAGTAACTATCACTTCATCAGTATTAACACACAACCC
>CAZEWB010000733.1:0-1701 GCA_964515655.1 uncultured Bacteroidales bacterium | reverse complement strand
GTGTTGGGTGTGTTTGGTTTGTGTTGTAACACACATCCCGTTACATGCATGCCATGTAAATGTGACGTGAAGGTATGGGGATGTGAAATTCGGTATCGATGCAACTGCGCCAGGTGTACTTGCGCTTGGGGAATAAATAACGTTTGCAATATTTGATGTCCAATAACCTGGAAAATTATTGTTAGCAGAAAGCAGGGCTATTTGACCGCATATACTGAAATCTACACCTGCGTTTGATATAGGGATTTTTCTGAAAATAATTCTGATTGTGTCGATGCTTACACAAACTGAAGGAGATATCGTTTCTGTAAAAATGAACATAACAGTATCAGAATTCTGAGTAAACACAGGAATAGTGGCTGATGTTACAGCTTCGACAGGGTTTCCGAAAATTATCCCGGAATCTGTACTTGACCATAAAAGTTCTGATCCGGGATTGTTTGAATATGTCCCGTGCAGAATTACCGTTAATCCGCAAACCGTAGTATCATTTCCAGCATTGGCTGAACACTGTGCTTTAAGATTACTGAATGTCATTGACATTAATCCTGCTATTAAAATAATAATATTCGTTTTCATAATAAAAGAGTTATGCGTTTCCAAAGATAAGACAAAATGCGATATGTTTTCGTTGCCTGAAGCTTTTAATCTCTTTTTTAATTGGAATTGAAATTTTAAGCGATAAACTATTTTTTACCGCCCAGTTTCACAAATCGTGCATGCTTTACAATGTTTCCGCTGTGAATAGAGATCATATAAACTCCTTCAGAAAGGTTTTCAACCGAGACAGAGTTTGATTCCGGATTTTCTATACTCATTATTTCTTTGCCCTGCAGATTATATAAACTTACCTTGTCGGTCTGCAGGTCGTTATTCCATCCAAGCATTGTACTGGCCGGGTTAGGATATATGTTTATTGCCGGTGAGTATTCTGTGTTTTCGGCGGACATTGGAATAACCGAAACATAAGTATTAAGCGTTGTATTTGTAACAATCGGCGGATTATAATCGAAGTAAATGTATGCGGTGTTTTCAACTTCGGTGTAATCTGCAAGTCCCGGGTTGGGTGATATCTTATATGTAACATATCCCTGACTGCCTGATGTGTCCTGTGTTTCGTATGGCAGCATAATGTTGGTGTAAGTAAACACAATTTCACGGTCGTTATTGAACTGCCATGTCACAGGGTGGCTTGATGAGATTACATCTAATGTAGACAAGTTAAGAGCATTGCTTATAGTATCACGCAGGTTGATGTTCAATGCGGGATAATTGCCAGTGTTCTGGAAGTGAATTGTGTATTCCAGTTCCTGACCGTGAAGAATGTAACCGTGTTCGGAAACACCTGCCGGTACCACCTGTTTGTCATTGGGGTCGTATGAAGCAACGATCCTGCAGTAACTGGAATGACTATTATTCAATAAGTTAATATCAGTGGAATCAATTTGAATTGATGTGAAATAATGAAGTGTATCACCCAGATTTTGTATAGGAGGTGAGTATAAAATAATATCTAATTCTAAGAATTGAAATGGAAGAAGCGAGTCAATATTCCATGTAATGATATTATTATTTATCGAATACGTGTAATTGGGGTTAGCCGAAATAAATGTAGAAAGAGAGTCTAATTCTATTTGACATACTGCATGTCCTAAGTAACCACCATAGTTAAATACTACAGTTGTTAGTGTGTGATATTGT
>CAZEWB010000732.1:0-2497 GCA_964515655.1 uncultured Bacteroidales bacterium | reverse complement strand
GATTGTTAATATTACATGAAAACTTATTTATAAGACCTGATTTTTTTAAAGTATAATCTTATTATATTTGTTATAGTTAGTTTTTTTTCATAACATTATAAAATAAGAGTTCTGAAACTGTTTTATTAAAGAGTAATATCAATGAAACAAAAAAAAGTACTGATCCTATACAGCGAAGTAATACCCGGTTCGGAAAATGATGAACTATGCATGCTCGAACAGGTGGATGTTGTGAAAGATGCTCTTAAAGAAAAAGGTTATAACGTTGTGCAGATGCCTGTGTCACTGAAATTAGATGAACTAATAAAACATCTGGATGAAATAAAACCCGATGTGGTTTTTAACCTTGTCGAGACCATACAGAATACGGGCGAACTGCTTTATATTGTTCCTGCACTCTTCCATCACCTACGGGTACCATATACCGGATCTCCGATTGAAGCATTGTTCATTACTACTTCAAAAGTGCTTACAAAAAAAATTTTGAAATGGAACGGGATTCCAACAGCCGATATGATAGAAATGGATCAGCTGCATACGATTGACCCGAAAAAAAGATATATTCTAAAACCTATATGGGAAGACGGATCCCTTGGAATTGAAAAAGAAAACGTTTTCTATGGAAATGACACGAATTATATTAAAGACCTTTCAAATTACTCCTTGAGAAAGTATTTTATTGAAGAATACATTGATGGACGCGAATTCAATATCTCAGTTTGGGAAGGAGAAAATGGAGCTGAAGTACTGCCTCATGCTGAAATGCTTTTTATTAATTATCCCGAAGGGAAGCCAAAGATTATGTGCTATACGGGAAAATGGGTTGAAGATGCCTTTGAATATGATAATACTGCCAGGACTTATGAAATAAAAGCAGAGGACAAAGACCTTCATGAAAGGATTGATGAAGTTGCCAGAAATTGCTGGAATGTTTTCAGGTTACAGGGTTATGCCCGCGTTGATATGAGGGTAGATAACAATGGCAATATTTATGTCCTGGAAGTGAATGCCAACCCATGCATTGCAGAGAACAGCGGGTTTCACGCTGCTTCACTCAAAGCCGGATATTCTTTTCCGGATGTTGTCCACAGGATTGTTGAACAGGCAGTGAGATAGTCAATGGGCTATTGGTTGAGGTTTTTGACAACTTGTTATTGGTTGCTCGTTACTGGTTACTGGTAACTGGTAACTGATGGAAGGCTACCAGAAGCCAGCAACCAGTAACCAGCATCAGCCGCCCAACCCATAAACCATTAACAAAAATGCGACAATTTACTCCGTTTCAAGTATAATATCAGCGCAGCGAATATCAATGAATATCAAAATTGAATTCTGCCCTATTCATTATGATTTCATCAAACAACACTTAAAGTAATTATATAACATAACATTTATTATTTTTTTAATTTACCTTTTTTTTTAACTTTGCATTCCCATATTCTAAAATGTGAATCATTAACCTTAAAACAAAAATAATATGAATTTTGAATTTACCGAAGAACAATTGATGATTCGTCAGGCAGCAAAGGACTTTGCTGAACGTGAATTATTACCCGGAATTATCGAACGCGATGCAAAAGGCGAATTCGCAACTGAACAGATGAAAAAACTGGCAGAACTCGGATTCCTTGGCATGATGACAGATCCCAAATACGGTGGCGGTGGTATGGATACCATATCCTATGTTCTTGCAATGGAAGAAATTTCAAAGCATGACTCAGCCGCTGCTGTTGTAATGTCAGTATGCAATTCACTTGTTAACTGGGGCATTGAAACATTCGGAAACGAAGAGCAGAAGCAGAAATATCTTGTTCCCCTTGCAACAGGCGAAAAGATCGGTGCATTCCTGTTATCGGAACCTGAAGCCGGATCGGATGCCACCTCACAAAGGACGACAGCCGAAGACAAAGGCGATCATTATCTTATAAACGGAACCAAGAACTGGATCACCAATGCAAACTGTGCTTCAACATATATTGTAATTGCTCAGACACATCCTGAAAAGAAACACAAGGGCATCAATGCAATTATAGTTGACAAAAACACTCCGGGTATCACACTGGGACCTCACGAAGATAAGATGGGAATGCGCAGTTCCGATACACATTCTGTAATGTTTACCGATGTAAAAGTTCCTAAAGCAAATCGTATCGGCGAGGACGGTTTTGGTTTTTCTTTTGCAATGAAGACCCTTGATGGTGGCCGTATTGGCATTGCATCACAGGCATTAGGTATTGCTTCAGGTGCACTTGAAAGGGCCATCAAATATTCTAAAGAAAGAAAAGCATTCGGTACCGAGATATGCAACCATCAGGCCGTAGCATTTAAACTGGCCGACATGGCTGTTAAAGTTGAAAATGCACGCAACCTTTGCTTAAAATCAGCATGGCTTAAAGATCAGCACCAGCCTTATGGAATATCCAGCGCTTATGCAAAACAGTATTGTGCCGACATAGCAATGGAAGTCACCACCGAAGCAGTTCAGATCCACGGTGGT
>CAZEWB010000731.1:0-2500 GCA_964515655.1 uncultured Bacteroidales bacterium | reverse complement strand
TGTGTTGGGTGTGTTTGGTGTTTGTTGGAGATATATTGGGTGAGGGTGTCCTGAGGGTTCAATGTTTGCGCCTGTACTATAGAGACAGATATAAAAAACAGCAGACAAAATGTTAATAAAAGAATTTTGCTTGATTGATATTTCATGGTTTTTCTCCTGTTTTACAAGAAAATGTATCCGTCCCTTTTTCCTTCTTGAGATTCTTCGCTACGCTCTGAATGACAGAAAAACCGCCCCTCACCCTTCCTTCGATTGCAGAAATTGTTCTCAATATTTGCGGCGATAAATATAGCTCTGTATGCCAAATTGATTTATATAATCTTCTGTAATGGTGTTGCCTTCTTCACTGATAGTAAACTTTTGCTTAGTAGAGCCGATTTCATGAGTGAATTTGCGCCCGAGCAATGGTTCCCTCCATTTCTCGTGCCAAACTCCTATCTCACCACGACCTCGATCCGGGGCGTTGGTGGAAGTTAAGACGCTGCTGTAGACAATCTCATTCCCGTGTATTTCTAAAACATATGTTGATTCCCAATAGGTTATGTCATCCGTTGCTACAATGCGATTTATATTCACAAACCTTGCCCCATCTAATTTTTTTAGCCAATCTTTATACTTATTTTTTTCTTTTTCTGCTATCATTTCAGGGCTTACTTCCTTCGCCGCCTTCTCCTGCCGGTATTCAATTTTATCCATCAGTGCCTTTGCTGCCTCAGTGTCAGCCGCTAAAGGATTTGTCAATAGAAAAAGCTTCAGATTCTGCAATGCCTGAGAGTATTGACCTGCCTTATCCTGCATTACCGCAAGGCCGCGATACCCGGCACCTACCCATGGAGCTATGTTCACTGCCTTCTGAAATTCTGCTATAGCGTCCTTGTAATCATTTTCGGTCTTGGCTCCTTCAGCAGCTGCCACCCCGCGATTTACATATTTTTTCGCCTCCTCCGGCACTGTCGGTTTCTGCCCCATCTCCTGTACATGCATTATTATTTTTTCCCGCAGCGTATTGTCATTCGGGTTTTTCTGCAAATCTGAGATGTATTGGTTAAGCAACTCCTGAGGGTTTGGCATCTGAGCCTTCACTACTGGGACTATCGCAAACAGTAAAAATGAAACCACTATAGATAGCATAAAGCCGGGTTTGCTAATCATTGTTTTCCTCCTTTTTCTTTCTCAGTCTGTCTTTTCTGAAACTTTTCGACATCCACCATAAAATCTTGAAAGGAACGGTCAAAGGCATCGGATCTTGCCCTATCATTCTTCTTCCAGTAATTATCGACTATGGCCTGCACTTGCTGTTTGAACGTGGGGTCTTCCTTTTCCCTTTTATCCCATTCTGCATTGCTTTTAATCCCGTTTTTCTTCAGCAACTTGTCAAAAGCAACTTCCGCCTCTTTGCGGTTCTCCATTCTTGCCTTATATATTGCGTCCATCTCTTTCTTTAATACGCGGTCGCGCGCCTTGTTAAGCTCCGCGTCCTCGTCCATCTGCTTTATGACCTGCTCAGCCTTCTTCTCCCTGATAAGCGCGTCGAGCTTTGCCTTTTGGGCCTTTTTGTATGCCTCCCACCTCTCCGGTTCCCGCAGAGGGTTAATTAGTGGTTGATCAGGATTTTGCGGAAATATGCTTTTTTTTTTGGGACTGCCGGTCACTGGTTTAAGCATTTCAATTAATTGCAACTTAATATCGTCATGAAACAGATCGTCCATTAACTTTAAATCTTCAATTCCTTCTTTATTACGGGCCTCATTTTGCGCCTGCAATTCGACCTGTGTCTGATACTTGCCTATAACCCCCCTGGGATCCACGATAAGCGGCTCTTTTTTATCTCGCAGGTCAACTACAGATGAGTCGCCTATTCCCTTCAGTCCCAGATCACTTTTACCTGTATCGCCCATACCTTTTAGTCCGAACTCGCCGCCTGTATCCACTCCTTTAAGTCCAAGCGCGCCTTCAGTTATTCCCTTCATGCTCTTTAATGCTTCCTCTTTATTTTTCTCGAACTCTATCTGTCTCTGTTTTGCCGCTTCTTCCTCTTTCTTTACTTCTTCTTCAAGCACTTTTTGCCTCTGTCTCTCATCTTGCAGTTGGCGCAGGCGCTCGGCCTCGTAGTCATAGGAAGGCTGAGAGGGGGTGTATGACGGGCCTTGCTGCTGTCTCCCGCCCCAGTTCGGTCCGGGAGTGCAGGATGGGCCGCTTGACGAATAACTTCCACCGCACGCTTCACACCAATTTCTATATGCCCTTGCCCAGATCCCCCCGAAGCCGGTGGGAGGCGATGAACAGTCCACAGCAAAGGATAATTGGGGAAAGGCAAAGCCTGCGATTACTATTATTACGCCGGCAACCAAATATTTTAACTTGTCATTCCGGCACGTCAGTCTGGTGAAAACCGTGGCGGAATCCACTAAAGAGACTGGGTTCCTGGTCAAGTCCGGCATGACATACTTTGATATGTTTACTTGCCGGAGTAATAATTGAAGTAATTTTGATGCCTTCA
>CAZEWB010000730.1:0-2506 GCA_964515655.1 uncultured Bacteroidales bacterium | reverse complement strand
TGTGTTGGGTGTGTTTGGTTTGTTTTTTTTTCTTTTCAGCAACTTTTTGCCCCGACCCTAAAGGGAGAAGTTGCTGAAAAGAAAAGAATAAAACTAAAAGGATTGCCACAATTAAAGATTTCTACTAAGAATTATTCACTCCGGAAATAAAAAAAACCGTCATAAATGTAAATAACTCCTTGTTTTTTTTTATTTTCGTGGCATAAAACTCAATTCGTTATGACTAAGGTTAAGATTCTCGATAAAACTTTTGAACCATTTATTGATGCAAAACAGATCGAAAATGCAGTACAGGGTATTGCAGAAAAGATGCGTAAAGACCTTGCGGGTAAGGATGTCGTTTTTGTTGCCATACTTAACGGCGCCTTTATGTTTGCTTCGGACCTGTTCCGCAGCATCGACTTTCAGGCAAGGATAACATTCCTCAAGATGGCGTCATATATGGGAACTTCATCTTCAGGTTCGGTAAAACAACTTATCGGTATCAATGAGGAACTTAAGGATAAGACTGTTGTCGTTATTGAGGATATTGTAGATACAGGTATAACGATCGACCTTATCGTAAGGCAGCTGAAGACCTATGACCCTAAAGAAGTAAAAGTGGCCGCCCTTCTGCTCAAACCTGATGCCCTTCAGAAAGATGTGAAACTTGATTATGTCGGTCTTGAAATACCTACCCGCTTTATCGTCGGTTACGGTCTCGATTATAACGGCTTTGGAAGAAACCTTAAAGAAATATATGTTTTATCTGAAAAACAGGAAGGATAAATTATGCTTAACATCGTATTATTCGGACCTCCCGGGGCCGGCAAAGGAACTCAGTCAGAAAAGATCATTGAAAAATACAAACTGAAACACCTGTCAACCGGCGACATTCTTCGCTCAGAGATAGCTGAACAGACAGCTCTTGGCGTAAAAGCCAAACAGTGCACAGACAAGGGAGAACTTGTTCCGGACGAGGTCGTGATTTCAATGATCTCTAATGTTATTGAGAAAAACAGAAATGTCCCCGGCTTCATTTTTGACGGCTTTCCGCGAACAGTTAATCAGGCTGCTGTTCTTGATGAAATTCTTGCAAAAATGAATATGAAGATAGATCTCATGCTTTCGCTGGAAGTTGATGAACCGGAACTTATTGCAAGACTGCTTAACCGGGGCAAAAAATCGAACCGGCCAGATGACCAGGATGAGTCTATTGTACAAAAGAGACTGAATGTTTACAGGGAATCCACAGAACCTGTAAAGCATTATTATATAAGTAAGAAAAAACATATTGGAGTATGCGGTATGAAAACCGAAGATGAGGTTTTTGTCCAATTGGAAGAAATACTCGATAAATTTATTTCCAGATAATCCTGATGAGAAGTTCGTTTGTTGACCTGATCAGGGTTTTTACAAAAGCGGGAAAGGGGGGGGCGGGTTCTGTCCATCTTCACCGTGAAAAATTTATTGAGAAGGGTGGTCCCGATGGTGGCAACGGAGGCAAAGGCGGTAACGTGATCATGAAGGGTAACCGGAATACCTGGACATTGCTTCACCTGAGGTACAAGAAACATCTTTATGCCGGGAACGGCGGTAACGGTAGCAGCGCCAATAAAACCGGTCTTGACGGGGATAATCTTATTATTGAAGTACCGATAGGAACAATTGCAAGATCAGAAGAAACAGAAGAAGTGCTGGGGGAAGTGAACGCTCATGACGAAGAAATAGTAATACGTCAGGGCGGACGGGGTGGTAAGGGAAATGCATTCTTTAAAAATGCCACACACCAGACACCGCGTTATGCGCAACCCGGCGAACAGGGCACCGAGGGCTGGACGATCTTTGAACTTAAACTTCTGGCAGATGTCGGCCTTGTCGGTTTTCCTAATGCAGGAAAGTCAACTCTCCTTTCAGTAGTATCTGCAGCTCGTCCCAAAATTGCCGATTACCCTTTCACAACCCTGGTACCAAATGTAGGTATTGTCGGTTATACCGGTTACAAGTCATTCGTAATGGCCGATATTCCCGGAATAATAGAAGGCGCCAGCAGCGGAAAAGGACTGGGATTACAATTTTTGAGACACATCGAACGTAACTCTGTCCTGCTTTTTATGGTTCCATGTAATTCTGATGATATTGTGAAAGAATACAAGATCCTCTATAATGAACTGAAACAATACAATCCTTCCCTGCTTTCCAAGGAAAGAGTTCTGGGTATTACAAAAACAGACCTTCTTGATGCTGATTCGCTGCAAAAACTTAAAAAGAAAATAAAAGCAGACTGCGAAATCGTTTTTTTCAGCTCTGTCTCAGGCAACGGTATCGAAGTCCTGAAGCGTTCATTGTGGAATAAACTTAACCGGTAATGGATTTTCTTATACAGACAGACAAATCGCTTTTTCTTTATCTGAACGGGATCAACAGCCCATTCTTTGATAAAGTAATGTGGGTCATTACATCTACCTGGACAGGTTACCATTATATGCAGGCATGATCGTCTGGTTTGCAGTAAAATTCAAAAAAT
>CAZEWB010000729.1:0-2518 GCA_964515655.1 uncultured Bacteroidales bacterium | reverse complement strand
ATTTGGGGCTTGGAACTTTTTTCACACAAGAATTTATTTACGTAACATGAGTAATTTAATAAAAAACTTAGAGACTATGAATACTTTTTTAAAGAACGGCATGTTGATTTCAGCATTTGCTGCAATCCTTTTCACTTCCTGCAAAAAAGAAGAAGGTGAAGGAGGAACTTCATCTGTAACAGGCAGGGTTTATGTGAAAGACTATAATTCGGAATTTACGTCAGTTCATCATGAGTATTACTCGATGGACGAGGATGTATTTATAATGTATGGGGACCATCAGTATTATGATGATAAAACGACAACCGGTTACGACGGGACATTTCGTTTCGGGAATCTCCGCAAAGGGAAATACACTATCTTTATATATTCTGACGATACTACCTATTATTCTAACTGGTCGCCCGACAACCCTGAAACCTATCCTGTGATAAGAGAATTTGAGATCACAAAGAACAATCAGGAAATAACTCTTGACGAAATAGTAATTGCTAAATAAAAACTGAATTATGAAAACGACAATTTTTTTCTGCATATTATTGTTCCCGCTACTGCTGAATGCGCAGGGCAAAAAAGATCTTAAGAACAACGGCATACGTAAATGTTCCGTTTATAATGTTTCCACCGTTAACGGCAAAGAGGTCAAAAAACTCGAAACTGTAACAAAGTACGATGAGAACGGCAGGGAGACAGAAGAAGTCAGTTATGATAAAAAAACGGGAAAGGCTGTGAAGACTGAGGTTATTTCCTACGATGAAAACAATAATAAGTCAAAGGTCATTGAAAAAGATGCAGCAGGTAAAATTGTAAAAACATCAGTTTACAAATACGACTCAAAAGAATTCAAAACCGAAAAGCAGATACTTGACGCAGCAGGAAAACTTAAATCCAAAGATGTTTACGTGTACGAAAAGCAATGACAGACGAGATAATAAAAAATATTCTTCCTGATTTTTCTCCGGTCACTCTCGATGACCTGGACAAAGTAAGCTTTATGAACCGTGTTGATGCGAAGTTCCTTTTTCACATATCATCCCTACCTGACCTGCTGAGGGCAATGTGCAAAGATTACAGCGTGCTTGAGATCAACGGCGACCGTTGTTTTGGTTACGAAACAACTTATTATGATGATGATAAATTTTCGATGTACCATGCTCATCATAACGGATCGCTGAACAGATATAAGGTTCGTTACCGGACATATATTAATGTATGTAAATCGTATCTCGAAGTAAAGTTTAAAACAAATAAAAACCGTACAGAGAAAAAACGAAAAAGTTATACACGCCAGGAACTCGAAGAGGGATCTTTTAAAAAGTTCATCGGAGTAAATACCACGTTTAACCCGGCCCACCTGCACGAAGTACTGACAAACAAATTTAACAGACTTACTTTTGTGAATAATAATTATACGGAAAGACTGACTATTGATTTCGACCTTTCCTATGAATACAAAGACTGTGCTACTAAAGTGGATTATCTGGCGATTGCCGAGGTGAAATTCGACAGAAAACTGAGCGGTACCGGATTCTACAGCTATATAAAACAATTCGGATTGCGTAAAAGCGGTTTCAGCAAATATGCAGTCGGATGTACATTCCTGTTCAATGACCTTAAATGCAACAGATTTAAAAAGACCCATTTAAAACTTAATAAATTGTGTTATGATTGCAACTGTGTTACAGGCTAATGATCTGGGCAGATTCATGGGAATGGACCTGTTCAATCTAAAAGATTTTACCGACCTTCTTATAAGATTTGCTTTTAATGCGATAGTATTGTTTATACTTATAAGGTTCATCTATTACTCTGTTACCAGGAGAAAAGATTACCTGTTTACTTTCTACCTTCTTGGTACAGTTGTTTTCCTTATCTGTTATCTGCTTTCAAGCGTAAAGCTTCAGCTTGGATTTGCCCTGGGACTTTTTGCTATTTTCGGGATACTCAGATACAGGACAGTTCAGATACCGATAAGAGAAATGAGTTATCTCTTTGCCGTCATAGGTCTGTCTGTCATTAATGCACTTGTCAACAAAAAAGTAAGTTTTTCAGAACTTTTAATAACCAATGTTGCTGTTCTTGTTGTGATATTAGTACTTGAAAGGGTAAAAATTCTGAAACATGAACTGAGCAAAAACATTACATATGAAAAGATCGAATTGATACTTCCTGAAAAAAGAAAGGAACTTATTGCTGATCTTGAAAAACGCACAGGGCTTACAATTCATCGTATTGAAATAGGCAGAATAAATTTTCTGCAGGATACCGCCCGTATCCAGATCTATTATTACGATAAACAGCCGAACCTGGCCGAAGATGCGGAAAATGCTGCGCCGGACGATAATGACGATTAACCACTGATGAAACGCAAAATAAAAGTGAATAAGCCCCAAGATTCAAGCCCCAAGATCCAAGCCCCAAGGGACGGCTTCCTTGGAATGGTTCGGCTTCGCTCACCACAGGTTTGGGACTTGGGTTTAGATCCTTCACTTCGTTCAGGATCAATTCCACTTTCATT
>CAZEWB010000728.1:2180-2521 GCA_964515655.1 uncultured Bacteroidales bacterium | reverse complement strand
TATCGTTGAAAATGCAGGTTACGAAAGTTCTGTCGTAGTGCAGAAAGTAAAAGAAGGTAAGAACGACTTCGGATTTAACGCACAAACCGAAGTCGTTCTTACATTCTTGTACTTTCTGCACTACGACAGAACTTTCGTAACCTGCATTTTCAACGATAAGGCGAAGCGGTTCTTCGAGTGAACGTTTAATTATTTCTATACCCTTCTGTTCATCTTCGTTACTGCCTTTAAGACCTTCCAAAGAATCGACTGCACGTATAAATGCCACACCACCGCCTGGAATAATACCTTCTTCAACTGCGGCACGGGTGGCATTCAGGGCATCTTCAACGCGGGCCTTT
>CAZEWB010000728.1:0-2170 GCA_964515655.1 uncultured Bacteroidales bacterium | reverse complement strand
CGGCAAGTTTAGCAAGACGTTCCTGCAGTTTTTCCTTGTCGTAGTCCGAAGTTGTATTTTCTATCTGTACTTTTATCTGTTTAACGCGTGCTGCTATGTTTTTCTTGTCACCTGCGCCATTAACGATGGTCGTGTTGTCTTTATCTATCGAAATTTTCTCAGCGCGTCCGAGCATGTCGAGAGTTGTGCTTTCGAGTTTGAAACCGCGTTCGTCAGAAACAACTGTTCCACCTGTGAGGATCGCAATGTCTTCGAGCATTTCCTTGCGACGGTCACCGAATCCCGGAGCTTTTACCGCAGCAACTTTAAGACTACCGCGAAGTTTATTTACTACGAGGGTTGCCAGGGCTTCACCGTCAATATCTTCTGCTATGATGATAAGTGGGCGGCCTGTCTGTACAGTCTGTTCAAGAATAGGAAGCAGGTCCTTCATTGTTGACACCTTTTTATCGTGTATCAGTATGTATGGATTTTCCATGACAGCTTCCATTTTATCTGGATTGGTCACGAAGTAGGGAGAAATGTAACCGCGGTCGAACTGCATACCTTCAACGATCTCAACGGTCGTTTCGATACCTTTGGCTTCTTCAACAGTAATCACACCTTCTTTTTTTACTTTCTGCATTGCTTCGGCAATGAGTTTACCTATTTCGCCGTCGTTGTTGGCAGAAACTCTTGCAACCTGTTCAATTTTTTTGAAATCATCGCCTACCTGCTGGGTCTGCTTTTTAAGGCTTTCTATAACCTTTTCAACAGCCTTGTCGATACCGCGTTTCAGATCCATAGGATTTGCACCGGCAGTAACGTTCTTAAGTCCCACTCTGATGATACTCTGCGCAAGTACTGTTGCTGTTGTTGTACCGTCACCCGCTTTGTCGGCTGTTTTCGATGCAACTTCGCGGATCATCTGTGCGCCCATATTTTCATAAGGGTCTTTCAGCTCAATTTCTTTTGCTACCGTAACTCCGTCCTTCGAAATCTGGGGAGCACCGAATTTCTTTTCAATTACGACATTGCGTCCTTTGGGACCAAGTGTAACTTTAACAGCGTTTGACAATGCATCAACACCCCTTTTAAGGGCATCGCGTGCATCCATGTTGTATTTAATTTCCTTTGCTGACATATTTGTTTGGTTTTAAAAGTTATTCAATAATTGCAAGAATGTCGGACTGCCTCATGATAAGATAATCCTTTGCGTCGATGGTTATTTCGGTTCCGGCGTACTTACCGTAAAGAACCATATCACCGTCCTTTACTTTCATTTCTTCGTCCTTAGTGCCGGTTCCGGCTGCGATTACCTTACCACGCATAGGTTTTTCCTTTGCTGTGTCGGGAATGATAATACCGCTTGCAGTTTTTTCTTCTGCGGCCATGGGTTCAACCAGTACCCTGTCGTTCAATGGTTTAATTTTCATATTCTTACGTTTTTAAGTTTGACTTCGTTTTTATTTTTTCGGACGCCTCCCATTGTCATATTCTGTGCCATTTGTAAATAGTGTCATTTTTTCATAATACTTTCAGTGAAAAAACAAAAAATGTCAGTATGGCAGTGCCATGCTGACATTTTTTGTTGGGGAAAAGAAATATTATTCAGTCCCCGTTGGTTTTTCAGACGGGGCTTCCTTCGGTGCTTCTGTAGGGAAATTCACATCTGTTCCGGGTGCTGCCATTTCAAGCTGATCTTCGACCTTTGATCTGCTTGTGTCTACAACACCGCGATCGATGCTCATGCTTGCAATGATTGAAAGGCCTACAAGTCCGATTGCAAGATACCATGTTGCCTTTTCAAGAAAATCGGCGGCACGGCGTACACCCATCATCTGTGTTGATGCACTCATACCGGCAACCAGACCGCCTCCTTTGGAATTCTGAAGCAGAACGGCAATGACCAGTAGAATACAAACAATAATAATTAGTATGGTAACAAAGTAAAACATATTGAGTTTTTTTCTGGTTAGATTTCGTTTTTCTGAATATTTTCAATTCGGGCTGCAAAGTAAGCACTTTTTTCGGGATAAAGCAAACATAATTTTTTATACATTTTTATTGCATCGTCCGGTTTATTCTGAGTCACAAGTATATCGGCAAGTGTTTCGGAACATATGTCAGGGTTCTCATTTTCATCGGTAACAGATGCAAATGGCAACCCCAACCAAACACACCCAACACA
>CAZEWB010000727.1:0-2529 GCA_964515655.1 uncultured Bacteroidales bacterium | reverse complement strand
GACTTTGAGATTTGAAAAAAAAATCGTATGTTTGACTTATGAATAAAAAAGATGACATAATATTAAAAATCAAGCAAATAATTTATCATCTTGCTCCGGACGCAGAAATCATTTTATATGGTTCAAGAGCCAGGGGTAATGCAAAAAAGTTATCTGATTGGGATTTATTGGTACTATTAAACTCTCCAAATATCCCTTTTGCCTTAGAGACAAAGCTTATGGACGAATTATATGAGTTAGAAATTGATTCAGGTGAAGTTATTTCTCCATTATTTTATACTAAGAGTGATTGGAATGATAATCATATAGTGACTCCTTTGTACGAAAACATTAAAAAAGATGGTATACGCTTATGAAAGGAACAAAAAGTGATTTGATTGAAAAAATGCTGCAGGATATAAATAAGGGTTCTTTTCTAAAATACAATGAGTAGGTTTTAATAAAGTAAGTTTTATTTTCAGACGCTGTGTGAATAAGCCGACTTCATTATAACCAAAGTTTAGAGTGCCCCGTAGGGGCAAAATATTTATAAAAACACCAATAAAAAAGTGATTGTCCCAGCGGGACAATACAATCTCCGGATGTTCTGTCCCTACAGGACAGTTCATCGCTTTTTTGTTTTTATAAATATTTGATCCCTAACGGGATCAGATGTAAGGTATGATAAATACATAGAGATAGCAGTATTAAAAAAATTAGACTACAGGCACACACAAAATCTATGAAAAAACTGGCTGACCTGCACTAAAAATTATCATTGAACACTTATTGATAACACAGTTACTAATAATTTCTATTGCTTTCATTAATTTGTATTACCTTTTTTCTTATTTTTGAAGAGTTTACAACTATAAATAAAGCTTTTTCATGAAAAAATTAATCTTCATTCTTACAGTTTCCTGTTCTTTGCTTTTCGTAAGCAACCTGGATGCCCAATCCCCTACTATTAAATGGTGGTACAATACCAATGATGCATCTTTCGGGCAGTCGGCATCCGGCGATATTGACGGTGACGGATTGCTTGAAGTTGTTTTCGGCTGTTACAGGAACGACAGTTCTGTTTATGCCCTGAATGCCGAAGACGGTTCACTGTTGTGGAAATACAATACCCACCCCGTCGGCGCTGAGGGATGTAATGATGTGGCCCCCATCATTTATGATGTGGACAACAACGGTTCACTGGAAGTAATAGTTCCGAGTTCATGCAACCCCACTACATTTTGCTTTAACGGGGTCGATGGCACCGTAAAATGGCAGACGCCTACCGATGGGAGCGATTCGCCACCAACTATTGCTGATATTGACAATGACGGAAAACCCGAGATACTCCATGGCGAATTCGGAGGAGATGTGATATGTATCAACGCTGAAAACGGGTCTGTAGCATGGGATTTTTCCGTTGATGCAAATTCGTGGGTGCAGACAGCTCCGACTATTGCTGACCTTGACAACAACGGGCAACTTGATTTTGTTGTAGGCACATGGAGTTACGGTGGTCTCGACAGTGTTTATGCATACCGGGGCGACAATCACACAAAACTTTGGACATATCCCATACACGATTATATGTATCACGGAACAGCCATTGCTGACCTTGATAAGGACGGTAAGCCTGAACTGGTCATCGGCTCTTACAACGACACGCTCTACTGTTTGAACGGGGAAAATGGCACAAACAAATGGAAATATAAAGGAACGGGCGGTTATGTCGGCGCTCCTGCTTCGATAGGTGATATTGATAATGATGGAAACTGCGATGTGGTTTTTGTAAGCGGATATGTGGTAACAGCCCTTTCTGGCGCGGGTGTACATAAATGGCATTACAATATTCCCGGAGGAAGTGGGGCATTCAGAGGTGTTGCACTGGCCGATATCAACAATAATGAATACCCGGATGTGATCTTTGGAACTGACGCAGGAAAAGTGATGGCCCTCAACGGAAATAATGGCTCCCTCATCTGGTCGAAAGACCTTGCAGCACACTACGGCGATCCTGATTTCGAATTTGATCATGCACCGCTGATAGCTGATTTTGATAATGATGATTCGCTTGAAGTATTTATTGTAGGTGGTTATACCGAGTATCCTGCATTTCAGAATAATTACGGACGTGCTTATATGATCACTGCCGGAAAAGGCAATGGTCCCGAATGGCTAATGTTCCAGCGCGACGTCAGACGCAGGTCATCGCTTTGCGATATTACAACAGATATAGTAAATGAACCTGGTTCCCGTGATGCCTCGTCTGTAAGCATATTCCCCAACCCGATAAATGCAGGTACGACAATACAGTTTCCGAATCCCGAAAATGAAAGCCACATCCTGCTGATATATAATTCTGCAGGGCAGGCAGTGCAAAAGACAGAGAATATATCAGGTACAGAAGTAAGAGTGGAAAGCCGGAATCTTAAAAGCGGGTTATACTTTTTCCAGCTACGTAAAAACAGCGGAATTACAGGACAGGGAAAGTTTGTAGTTGAGTAGAGCATATTTACTTCTAACACTTAATATTTAACACTAAACACTTAA
>CAZEWB010000726.1:0-2530 GCA_964515655.1 uncultured Bacteroidales bacterium | reverse complement strand
GAATTGTTGCGTCTATTGATGAAAATGGAAACAAATCTTTAAAAAAGAGGTATAGCAAACCAACCGACAATTCAGGAATTATTTCATTTATTGATGAAAATGGAAACGAAACATTTCTTGAAGATGAATCTGCTGAGGATAAGATTGACATTTCTTCATACTCTGAACTGGAGTTAACCCGTGTATTTGCTGAGTACATTGCTCATAAAAAATTCAGTGAATATCTTTTAGATATAGAAAAAGAACAGGAAAAATCGCAATCCGGGGTAAGTGAAAACGAAGCAGAATATAGCGAGAACTTAAAAGAGTTTACAACTGCACGTCAGGTACTTGCTATGCACTATCTATTAAAATATTCCAAAGTGGTCAATGTTGACAGGACTGACGTTGCACGCTTTATTCAATTTCTTACCGGTAAAAGTTATCAAAATATTTATAAGCACCTTCAGAATCCTCTTAAATTGAGTGATAAACATATGAAGGAAGACCTTAAATTTATAAAGAAGTATTTTGAGAGCTTACAGATTCATGAAATAGTTAAAATGATTAATGACGAACTTAATTCGTAAAACCAGTTTATCTCAATATTTATAAAAGAGAATCACAAAAAAATGTGATTCTTAATCTGCTTCATATACAAATAAATAAAAAGAATATTAAAATATTGGGTATACCCATTGGGTAGCCTAACCTGTGTTTTTGACTGCAATTTTGTGTATTGTTTATCAATAACGAGAA
Source organism: uncultured Bacteroidales bacterium (assembly GCA_964515655.1). Taxonomy (GTDB): domain Bacteria; phylum Bacteroidota; class Bacteroidia; order Bacteroidales; family GWA2-32-17. Next base: position 1,792 of record CAZEWB010000726.1, on the reverse strand, counting down.
TTGCAAATGGAAAACATTGTTTTTACCCAGATCTCAATCCAGGAAATACGGAACATACTTCGTGAGGAAGTACGGACCGCCATGAAGGACTTCGCCAACTCAAGTACTTCTCAGAACCCGGAATACCTTAGTATTGAAGATGTATCAAAAATGCTTAACCTGGCTATACCCAGCATCTACGGTCTTGTACACCGTAAGCAGATACCATATATAAAAAGGGGCAAGAAACTTATTTTCGAAAAGACAAAGATAGAGGAATGGCTTAAGAATGGCCGTAGGAAAACGAAAGAGGAAATTGACCTTGAAGTGGAGGAACACCTGATAAACACCCGGAAAAAATAAACGCAAACGGGTGGTTAACCATCCGCTTAATTCAATTAATAACCCCAAAAACAAAAAAGCCAATGAAAACTCAATTCACAGTCGATCCCGACAACATTGTCGCTTTCGCAGAGATCCTTTTCAATGAGGATCTGAAAAATGAGATCACAGGAACAACCGAAGACGATTGTCTGATGATCGATGTACACTACAACAGGGACAAACGGGACGCCATCGAAAGTCTCGAAGAACTCTCTGAAAGCGAAGACTAACCAGATCACCGGCAGGAGAAATACCTGCCGGTATCTTTATCAGGTAAAACATGAAAAACAATATTGAAGAAATACTGGATAAAACTAACCGGGGTCTTGACGTGTTTGAGTATTACATACCGGAACTGAAAGCAAACGGAACAAAAAAGAACTTCCGGGCTGTTTTCCGGGACGATGGGAACAATTCCGATGCAAATGTGTTTTTCTCAGAGAAAACAAAAAGGTGGATGTACCACGACTTTGTTTCAGGGGAAAGCCTTGATCCTTTCGACTTTGTAATGAAACTCAACAGTTGCAGTTTTGCAGACTCTGCCGAAATCATTACAAGAGATGTCTTGCATAGTCTTCCTGCAAAAAGTGAGCATGTAAAAGCAGACAACAGTTTCAATATAGAGGCAGGAGGCAGCTACGATTACTGGTTCAGGTTCGGGAACAAAGAAGCAATCCTTAAAACAGTTGCTGATTACGGACTGAGTTCATTAAAGTCCTATTCATTTATTAAAGGGAAAGGCAATTTCGAGACAAAGGCCTCAGAAAACGATCCTGTTTTTGCTTTCAGGATATCGGACAATTGCTACAAAATTTATCGGCCTATTTCTCCGGACAGCAACTTCAAGCATCTCTGGCTGGGCAAAAAGCCATCGGGTTATAACGATGTATTCGGGATTCATCAATTACCGGAAAACAGCGATTATGTTTTGATTGTTGAAGGTCTTAAGGATACTATTACCGCAAATGCAAACGGAATCACTGCCGTAGGGATAGATAATGCAGGAACACGGTTAAATAAAAGGATCCTGGAAATGCTTTATAAAAAGACAAGGCATGTTCTGCTTTGTCTTGATACAGATGAGGCCGGAATCAGGGCAAGCGAAAAACTATCAAAAGGAAATGGTATACCTGTGCTGACTTTTCCAAATGAAAAACTTGGAGAAACCGGAAAGGATATCTCTGATTATTTTGAATCCGGAAATTCAGCAAAAGAACTGAATGATCTTATATTTGAAAAGATAAAGAACATTGAAGGAAATAATAAGAGTATCGAAAATGCAGTACCTGAACTGAAAGGATCACGCATTTCAGCATTTGAAAAAACAGAGCAGATCATAAGCAAGGTGTTCACAATTCGGTACAACGAAGTTTCGAACGATATTGAATACAAGAGAAAAGACAGTGAAGAAGATTATTCTGTTTTGAAT
>CAZEWB010000725.1:0-2532 GCA_964515655.1 uncultured Bacteroidales bacterium | reverse complement strand
CCTGAATATTCCTGCTCTGGAAAGCGGCAACGAGTTGCGGTATCTTTCCCAGAATGCCGATAATATAACCTCCCAGAGTTGTCCAGGGGATTATGATCTCTATTGTGTCTATCCTGGTATTTGTGAGAGGCTGTATTGTGATCTCCTTGTTTTCCGGCATTGTGCTGGTGATGTACTTTCCTTTTGTGGAGAGAGTGATGACCGGCTTGGTGATGTTTATTCTTGTTTTGGTAGGGTTTGAGACGTTGACTTCTGTTCTTATTGCCATTCCTCTCAGATCAACAGAGTGAACCCTCGGATTGTGCAGAGTGGTAACGAGGTTGTCCGAAGCACGCTTCATTCCGAGAAGCCTGTATGCTCCGTAAACAAGTCCGCCTAATATCCCTATTTTGAAAATCGTATTCATTTGCGGAATTTTCTTTTTACCCGGTCAACAAATAATTTAACACCGTAACCGACCAGTGCGGAAATAGCAGCATAAAGTGCAACTTCAAAAGTTCCTGAAAGGGTAATGTCAAGAAGGATGGGCTTGCTTGAAATTGCTTTCCCGACTCCTCCGCATAACCCGGAAACGGTTGTTATTATTGATGTATGTACGTCCTGTGACATATTCTCTTTGTAGTATATCCCTATTTCGGGTGATTATGACTACAAAGGTCGGAAGTGTTGAAATGGCGCTTGTGCGAAACTGTGCGAGGGTGGGCAAAGTTGGGCAAAGATGGGCGAAAATGAAAAAAAGACAAGATAAATTGAAACAATTTGGAAATTGTATCGTATATTATACTATACTTAACTAAAAAAACAATATGGTAAAACACGAATTTAACATCGCAGAACAAGGCGATGAACTCGAAAAGAGAAATACTGATTTTATTTTTTCTAATATTCCTAACTATGAAAAGATTTGGAAGGTATTTATAGGAAATAAAGGAGGTGAAAGACCTGAAATGGCTTTAATGAAAAACATGTCAGGTGAAGATGAAGTAAAAAGACGAAATTTTTCGGAATGGCATTACACATGCTTAGAAAGTTTTGTTCTTATGAATAAATCTATACAGAACGCATATAATTTAGAAGTCAATATGTATGATGATTATTTAAATCTATTAAATTATTTCTTTGTATTTCAGGCTCATTCAGGTAGGATAAGGGATAATATTGGTAATATGTGTGAGAAAATATTTGAATCAAACTCTGTTGCAAAGCATCATTCTCTGAGATTAGAAGAATTTTACCAGCGACGAAACGAAGTATTACATGGAAAGAAACTGCCCTTTAACATTGTATCTGGACTTCTATATATACCTGAAATAAAAGGGAAAGAAGAGGAATCGTTTAAATGGAACTCACATAAACAGTGGGATGAGATAAACGATGAAGAACTAAAAGTAGCCAATGAATATATGGATGAGACTATTCAGGAAATGACCAATATTGTAAATTCTATTTTGGGAGCAATGTACGATGAAATTATGGAAGCAATTAAATTTAAAAAATGGGAAATTGTTGTTCCAGAGATTAAGAGTTCAACAGGTATTAGTGGGGTTTGTTCTTCCACATCATCTGCAAGTTTTTCTGGAAGGACCAACAATGGATAACAAATCATGGTTCCTCCAAAAATTCAAAATCATCCTGATCAGTCATTTCAGAAGGGATCGGAAGAGTTGTTAGGCTTTTTAAAAAAACACCTTTAAACAAAAACTATTAATCATGAAAATATTTATTATTGAATCACCTAGTCCAAACGATTTATTAGACGGTGTAAATGAAAGAAACAGCCTTGAAAATATGTGCAAGATGTTTGATCATAAGTCGACTTCTTTTACTACATATTCAAAAAGCGATTTAGAGAAGATTGTTCAATATATTTCTGGCATAGTTCTTAAAAGTGAAGATTTATTATGCATTCATTTCAGTTGTCATGGAAATACTCGTGGAGTTGGGATTGGTTCTGATTTTATTTTTTGGGTCGATTTTATCGAAATACTCCTTCCTATTCTAAAGAATATAAATGTAGGACCTAAAACGATTATAACGTTATCTTCATGTGGAGCAAATGGTCAAGAGATAACTAAGAATATCAATTTGTTAATGAATAAAGTCAAAACAAGTTTATCACCACCAAGGTATTTTCTTGTAAGTAATCAGGAAGAAATTGAATGGCGAGATGCATTACTTTGTTGGACAATTCTATATCATCAACTTGGAGAAATGAAAGGTCTTACAAAAAGTGATCTTCAATCTATTATTAAAAGAATGAATGAATCAGGATATGGGAATTTGAAGTACTACCGTTGGGATTCTTCATATAAGAAATACTTGAAATTTGAAAATAATTATACATAATTATATGACAACAATTTCAGATATAGAAGTACTAATAAAAGGAGCAGAAAAAGAGAAAATAGACATTGAGCTAAAATCTTTTCGTAAACTTCAAAGAAGTGAACCAGAAAGAAAGAATAATCTTGATGATATTGCTTGTGAAATTGTTGCATTTGCAAATAAAATTACTTTACCACCATTTTTATT
>CAZEWB010000724.1:520-2533 GCA_964515655.1 uncultured Bacteroidales bacterium | reverse complement strand
TCAGGATTGTTTCAGGATCTCTCAACTGCCCTGCACCCATTGGTATTTGTTAATGTGCATGAGGAGATTCCGGAACAGGTCCGGAATGACGGGAAGGGAGTTTTGGGCAAGTTTGTCATTAGGATCGAAGAGAAGGATCTAAAGTATTCTTATAATGAGATTCTTCACTTTTGTTCAGAATGACAAGGATTTGGTTTGTTGGGTTTTGAGACAGTCCCAGAACATAAACTACTGTTCGTCGATTGAAGACAATAGTATGTCGAATCTTTTTGTTAAACTTTAGTTTTTTATCTGCAATTGTAACATCTTCATATTTCCTTTGAAATGATAAAAAACCTGTTTAATTTTGGATTCTTATAAAACTTAAGATTATGTTATCACCTGTAAAAAAGAAAAAAGTTGCTGCTGCAATAAAGTCATATCAAAAAAAGTATCTGAGTAAACAGTTTACTGACCTTGATGAATCAGGTACAAGGCTGATGGTAAATACTTTTTTAACTGATATACTCGGATACGCTTCTATAGTTGAAGTAAAGACAGAGTACATGATAAGAGGCACCTATGCTGATTATATGATTCAGCTTGATGGTAAAAGATATTTTCTTGTTGAAGTAAAAGCATTTTCGATCGATTTATCTGATAAGCATCTGCGTCAGGCTATAAACTATGGCGCAAACGAAGGCGTGGAGTGGGCATTACTGACAAATGGCCGTTGTTTTGATTTTTATAAAATTCTTTTTAACAAACCGATAGAGTCCCGTCTGGTATTTTCAATAAATCTGGAGGAAACAAATAAAATAAATTATCATATAGATATTCTTGAATATTTGCATAAAGATTCGGTTGCAAAAAAAGGTCTTGATATGTTGTGGAGTAAGTGTCTGGCGTTAGATGCAAATAATATAGCCGGCTTGCTGTATTCAAAATCAGTTACTAATTTTCTAAAGAAAGAGTTAAAAAACAAATACAAAAACAAGTTTGAAGACAACGAGATCATAGAAGCAATAAACACAATGCTTACATGTAAAATTAATCTCGAAAATGTAAAACCAGTAAAAGACAATAAACCACGCAAACCTCGTACTCCTAAGGCTGAATGCATAACTCCTCCAGTATTGTCGACAGAGCAAATTAATCCTATAAACTAAGAAAGTATCGTTTTTTCGAATATACTATCCTCAAGATGTCAAAACACATTGATTTTTCCACAACCGCCGAGCTGCTGAAATACCTTCACAGCGCATTTTCGCGTTCGGCATGGTGCGATATATTTGATACGGAAATTCTTTCGGAAAGCAAGCGTCCTGCTTTTTCGAAGCTGATCTCGGCCTGTGCCAATGCCGGTGGAGGTAATTTCTTTTTCGGCGGAAAGGCAAAGGGTAAGCGCTTTGTGGAAATTCACCCTGTAAATATTTCCGACTCTCAATATCTGGAGCATCATATTTCGCAGAATGTTTTTCCCGAGATCCCCGGCCTTACTATTCGCTTTTTTCCTATGGAAAACAGCAAAGAAAGCGGGATAATTCATTTATATATTCCCGACAGTCCCCGCAAACCTTTTATGGCATCCGATTACCGTTATTACATGCGCACAGGACTGCGCGAACTGGTGATAGAAGAATATCAGGTACGGACTTTGTATAAAGCAACGGCATCTGCCGAAATGGAACTTGCCGGTATAATTAACACGAACGGGATCCCAGAATATTCCGAAGGTGTTCTCACCGAAGTTCGTTTTTATCCAAAATTCCTCATTCGCAACAATGGCAATGCGCCTTCCGGGATCTATAAATTTGAACTTTATATTCCATCCGATCTGCATGATACTTCCTTCACTGCCCTGCAGAATTATTTCAACCGCCTTGACGGGGTCCATACTGTTTTTTCATTTCCATCCCGCTCCACTGTTTTTCAGGGTGAGACAATGGCTGTGGCCGAAGCGAAACTCTCTGTTACACCAGAAAATATTGCATCATACTCAAAAAACGAATTAAAAATTATCCTCTATTCCGG